>NZ_JACJFH010000210.1:0-1923 GCF_014164495.1 Pseudoalteromonas sp. SG41-5
GCCTTTGTACCATTTTACATCGTTGCTGGCGGCTTGCTGCTTTAACCGTTGTTTGCTGCCTGCAAAATTTGAGTACTGCTGCCTGAAACGTTGAATTGATTCAAGCCATTGCGCTTCTTCTATATTCAACGTCAGGAGCACTTTTGGTATGCTTTTGTTGATATGCCCTTTTTTCTTTGGATCTATCTGGCGGCCACTCCAGTCGACTAATTCAATGTAATCCAGTAAGGCAAAGGGGATCGTGCCTTTAATATGATTACCACCAAATTGCTTTAGCTGTGCTGGTTGACTTTCATATTGAACAGTATCTTTTTGTTTGAGGGGTTTATTTGCTTTGACCGTGTCTGTGGTAAAGGCTTTGAAATGCGCTATACGCTCTTGAATTGAGGTAAAATCACTGTCTTCAAGCGTATCGGCTATGTTTGCTCTGATAGGATTCAAATCAACGTAGGCCATGCAACTGAGTACTGCGGTTTGATCTAATAATGCCTGTGACTTATAGCGCCCTTCCCAGTACTTGCCCGTGCAGTTATCTTCCTTATTGGCCTCGCGGGCAATGTACTCATTAAGGTTTTTCATATACCAGCTGATGTCATAAAGCCTTGCGCGCCATTTAGCGATGATCTCATCAAAAAAGAGCACACTCGCCTTATCTAGCTGCTCACCATTTAAGTAACGATCAACTAAAACATGGCCGTTATAAAGTTGATACCAGCGTTCAATTACTTCATCATCAGACCAATCAAGTGCTTGACGTCTATTGACGTTCACAACAAGGTGGTAGTGATTGCTCATTATCGCGTAGGCAGCTATCTCTATAGCGAAAACGCTACTTAGTAACTTAATTCGCTCTACTAACCACACTCTACGGTGATCAAAGTTTTTACCTGTGTATTTATCATCACCACACAAAAACGCTCGCCTAACGCATCGTGAAATTAAGTGATAATAAGATGTGGACGCTAAATCATGCGAGCGAGTTGATGCGTTTGTGTACGCCCGACATGGGCATTGACTTATGAGGTGAAAGTCCTCTGTAGGAAGATCACCGTTTAAATAACATACTGTTATTAAACGATAACTACTAGCGAATGGCAAGGGCTAAATCGCGAGAGATAGTCTGGAGGAAGCCGCTAGCAAATCTGCGAGCTGATGAACAAAAACATCATATGAGGCGTAGGCTGAAGACGAGCTAGCACAAGATAGCGAAGTCATGTGATCTAACGGCCACCGTAAATGATGCAGTTGTGCAGAGAAAGTCGATGCACCTTATTCGGGGAGATCTGATAAACACGCATCCGCGCTAACGCTTGGAGATTACCAGTTAGGGACTGGTTGATCAACCCTTGGCGCTTTGGTTGCTGCGACCTACAGCGAGCAAAATAGCAGTAAACAAGCGTTAGTTTAGACGCGCTTTATCGAGTAATCGCTAGAGTGATTTATCAGAAGTCAGCAGACGGCATAGTAGCCAAACGCCCATCGTAATGGAGGGGACACGGTGAAGGCCTGAACATCTTAACCAGAGGAGATACTACAGATGAACTTGAATTCACATAGATCACCGTGTTGCGATAGTGATGAACAGCGTTCTACTGTGAATAATACCTCGAATGAATATAGCCAAACAGATCATGACCTGATGGCAAGGGTACTAAGCAACCACAATATTGGTGCAGCATGGCAACATGTTAAGCGCAATAAAGGGGCTGCGGGTATTGATAATATGAGTATTGAAGAGTTTAATCACTTCGCTAAGTTACATTGGCTGGGTATTAAACAACAATTACTTAACGGCACTTATCAACCCTTGCCAGTCAAACGCGTGATGATACCCAAACCCGATGGCGGTGAGCGAATGCTTGGGATCCCTTCTGTTATCGACAGAGTGATCCAACAAGCCATTGCTCAAGTGATCAGCCCTTA
>NZ_JACJFH010000211.1:0-1854 GCF_014164495.1 Pseudoalteromonas sp. SG41-5
ATTGCTTGGCCTTTTAAAGACTGCACACTGCATAATTTAAAACACAGCTTTTTATCGTGCTTAATAATAAAATTACACCATGCATTACAAAGCTTACACTGCCCGTCAAAGAGTATTATTTTATTGTTTTGCATAAGCTGTTGAGCATTTATTTCACACATACTTAGCCTTTAATTGAACGTTTATATCAATATTTATTTAGCCCTACTCACACCAACGTCCTTGTTTTTGCATTATCAACAATAAATGCGCGGCACTCCACGAGAAATTAGGCGCGCCTTGTTGTTCGCCCGTCAAAGGATTGTAATTTTCGCGAATAGGAGCACTGGCCAATAAGCCATCAGCATGAGTAAGTAGTTGCTCACTGAGTTGCTGCGCCTTTTCACAATAACCGTAATGACTCATACCCACCAAACCAAAATACAGCTGATCAAGCCATACTCGACCTCGCCAATAGATATCTGCACCAAAAGCAGGGTTGCTCAAAGCCGCGCTGCCAAGTGGTACGTAGGTATTGAACTCTTTTTCATCAAGCATTACATCAACCACTTGCTGCGCTTGTTCAACCGTGGCTACTTGATTAAATAGCGGCGACCAGCCTTCAGGGCCTTTACCGCGCTTAACTAACGGCTTGCCTGCACAGCCACTTGCTAACGGTTGTGGTGCTATTTCAATGTCAAAATAATAGCCAGTTGTTCTATCGAACATACATCGATTTATATACGCTCTTAGTTTGGTTGCTTGTTTTAAAAAATAACTCGCTTGGCGAGGATAATTCAGCTCTTTAGCAATTTTACTTAAATAGCGATTATCCGCTGCCATGTATGATGCCTGATCGACTGATTCTTGCAGTAATGAGTAGCCAATCAAACGCCCCGCTTTATCAAAATTTTCGGCAAAACCTACGTGCCAATCAGTGGCTTTACCGCCATTTTTTATATACTTCGCGAGTTGTTCACTGCTAATGAAACCAAACACCGCTGCATCATCTCGGCCCGACTCCCACGATGCCGCTGTTTGCGCAGGGATCTTTATCTGTTTTTGTGGATGGGCGATAAGCTGATCCTTATAATTTTCAAGACCACTTTGCGCAGCCCAACCCGTTGCTGTTTGCACCTCAAAGCGTAATTTACCGTCATCCGTTGTATGGGCCTTATCAACTGTTGCGCCATACTCTGGCACACCATTGCCATTGTGATCTCGATTAGTTAGCCACCAGTTTCTATAGCTGACCAACTTTGGGAATATTTCCGCAAGCCACTGCTTATCATTTGTGTACTCATAAACTTGCCACACAGCCCAAGCGGCTAAACTGGGTTTAGTATTACGTTCGTTCCAGTTAGTCCCATCACCACCCCGTTCAGGGCTTAAATTATAAGCCACTAAATCAGGAATAAACCCTACATCCCACGGTCTTACAGCATCATTTGCTGTTATTTGGTGCTCAAATACCGCATTGAGATTTTGCTTTGCGAGTACTGGGTGAAAAGTCGCCAGGGCAAAAGCGTGCTTATAACTATCCCACGGCCAAGTCTGATTACCGGAAAACCAGCGTCCCGTCACGGCAGGACTTACGGTATCAAAGCCAACAGCACCGGCTTTAGAACGCCAATTACCAATCAAGGTTTCAATACTTTTGACGGCTAACTTTTTATGCCTTTCATCGGCACTGGCTAACGGGCGCAGCGCACTATTAATATACCCTTGCCAACGCGTGGCACTGCGGGCTAAATACAGCTCGGGCTGGTTTAAAACATCTTTTATAATAGCCTGCTCGTTTGCCGCTTCTTGGCTATTTAATAAGTACGAATAAGTTGTGTAAAACGTGGTATCGCTATCAATTGTTGTGTCACT
>NZ_JACJFH010000212.1:0-1815 GCF_014164495.1 Pseudoalteromonas sp. SG41-5
GGAAGCCGCTATTGCAGTCTTCCGGCCCTTTACCCAACGAAAGTAGGCAAAGGTGACCCTGTTCAGTATTTACGTAAAATAAACTGGCAAGACTTAGGCAAACAAGCCGCCAGTGAAGTAAAAGCAATTATTAAAAGCTTTAGAGATACCTTGCAAGATATTTCAACCAGCTGGAAATACGACCTCCTACTGCCAGACTCAGCCATTGACGGCATGCAAGCCATGGTCAAACAGCTTGATGAAGTCACCCCAAAAATTGACCAAGGCGTTAAAACCGCCGCAAACGATATCGGCAATCGCGTAAATAAAGCCCTCGATGAGTTTGAGCCACCGGCAAGTACAGGTGTAGTGGGTAAACCGTTGCCAATGAGCTTAAGCCGCCGAAAGGGAATGATTTAAAAGGGGCTGCAGCGCTTAAGCGAGTCAGAAACCCAGCCCTTGATGCCCATTATAAAAACTTAGCTGCTTATGAAACGGCTTATAAGAACAAACTAGATGACGCTATTAAAAATGGTGACTCAAGCCATCGCATTGGTGCATTTAAAGCAAAACTTACCGAAGTTAAAGGTGAACGAGCAGCAAGTGCCTATATGGCAAAACACTTTTCTAAACCGCCTCCTCCTGCAAAAATGGAGCTTGGCTTTGGCCCGGGTCCTGGTGTCGACCAAATTTGGGCAAAGCGTGATAAAAATGGCAACGTGCTAGAATACTTTATCGTTGAAGCTAAGGGACCTGGTGCTAAGCTTGGCAAAACAAGTAAAGGGTTCACACAAATGGATGATGATTGGATTAAAATGAACCTCAAACGCATGAAAAACTCGAAAAAGTACCCTGAGCGTAATCAACTAGGGCAAAATTTACTTGAAGCAGATGATTTAGATATACCAGTAAACAAACTAGTGATAGAAGCTGTTGAAGAAAGTGGCAATGTAGTTGACGCAAAATTACAACCTTTACCTTAGAGAATTAAGAATGTTAAAGCTAAATAAACTTACCGCAGAAGATGTTGAATATGACATCACGCGTGCAAATACTCACTTGCCAGCGTGGTTAGAAAGGTTTAAAGACACCAGTAGGACGCTCGAACAGTACAAAAAAAGCGTTTTCAAAATTTCTGACTTTTATTTAATGTTAGCGTATGGTAATTACGCACTCGAAAACGTCTCAGAAGTGAAGCCCAATTTAAAAAAAGCCGCGCCCTATGCGTTTTTATGCGGCTTCGACCCTGAGTTACAGACCCGTAAAAGCGATTACTCCATTCAAAAAGAGTTAAACATCTGTTTGTTGTTTGGTGAGCCTGAATTGCTAGAACAAATAAAAGCGCTTGACTGGTCACTATCAGAAGATGATATTGTACATCCTGCTATTTACCAATATGATCACTTATTAATGCAAATAGCCACTGGCAGCCCTCTTACCCCGCAGGCCATTAACACCGCACAACAAGATGCTCAAAAAGCCAAAAATAAAGATGTATTGCAATTTTTCGCCCCTTTAATTGAAGCTATATCAGCATTAATTTCTGGTGACCAACCGCTCTGGCAAGCCAGTATTGATAAAGCAATCAAATGGCACTCTGATGAATGTAAATTTGGTGATTACAAAGATATGGAAGAAGGCTTTATCTGTTTAAATGCCCTTACTATGGCAAAGTTAGGCAAAGACATGCATGGTTGGCAATGCCACACCGACTCATTATATTTACCTTTATTTTTAATTGATTAGTTTCGATAATCACACAACACGAGCCTATTATCTATGAGCAGCTTAATTCACTTATCACTTATTGACGAAGATAGATACCCTACTTCGCTT
>NZ_JACJFH010000213.1:0-1770 GCF_014164495.1 Pseudoalteromonas sp. SG41-5
CATTAATACTGTGGCGACAGCAAAGCCGCCCCAACCAGCTTCTGCAATACCAAAGTTCCAACCCGCAAAATCCCCAGAAATAACATACGACACTCCTAATCCCGCCAATAAAATCCATCCCGCGGAGCCTCGTTTTAACTGTCTTTTTGCAAGGTACTCTTTATTATCTGACATTATCTTCTCCTGCTATTTATTGTTGTAATTACATTATGTTTTCGTTGTTGATTATTCTGATAGTAAAAAGTTTGTTGTTTGCGTTTGATGCTCTATCACATCGTCTTGACTGCGATCTTTTAACCCCACCCCTGACAGGTTTAAACGTTTCGCTTCTTGTAAAAGATATAAAGTTCGTTGTGCTGCATCCTGATATGACAGCCCCGCAGGACGAATATTAGAGATACAATTACGACAAGCATCATTCAGCCCTGTTTTTGGCTGCCAAGTTAAATACAGCCCTAAACTATCTGGAGAACTTAGCCCTGGCCGTTCACCAATTAATACCAGCACCACCTTGGCATTAAGGAGCTCACCTATGTCGTCGCCTATCGCCACTCTACCTTGCTCAACTAAGCTGATCGGTGCCAAACGCCATGGCTCTGGTTGTTCACGCAGTATCGTCAGTAACTGAACAAGAAAAGGATGGGCATTTTTTTGTACTGCTAAAGACGATAAACCATCAACAATAACGATTGCGATATCATGGTGTAACTCAGTGGCTATAGCCGCTTTCCTCATATAGTTGCTTAGCTGATCGCGCGATGCTTGATCTAGTTTTCGACCTAAATCAGGGCGTTGTAAATAATGATTGCGATCCACGGCTTGACTATGTAAATGCAGTGGTGATGCGCAAAAATCCTCTAGCTGTTCACTTAACGCAGCTAAATCCAATGGAAAATTAACCGCATCTCGTGCTTGCGCATGGGAGAGTTGAAACGCCAACATTTCAGCCGTCGGAAGACTGATCCCAGCGCGCCCTAAACCAATGCGTGCATCGGTAAAGCTGCGTAGTTGCCGCCATGGGTTATGCACCACTTTGCCATTATCTTGATGTTGTTGCTGTATTTGCTGTGCCGTTTTGGGAGATGAGTTTTTCATGGCTGTCCACCACCTAAAGCTTTCAAAGAACGCGCAAATTGTGACGGTAACGTGTCAGACAAAATATGCTGCTGGGTATCTGTCATAATGTTCATTTTTGCCAGCCAAAGTTCGAATTCAGGTGCTGGACGCAAACCTAATACCCGCCTTGCATACAGAGCATCATGAAATGAGGTGGTTTGATAGTTAAGCATAATATCGTCAGATCCGGGGATCCCCATTACAAACGAACACCCCGCTACACCGAGTAAGGTCAGTAAGTTGTCCATATCATTTTGATCTGCCTCAGCATGGTTGGTGTAGCACACATCACAGCCCATAGGCACACCCAGTAATTTGGCACAAAAATGGTCTTCAAGCCCTGCTCGAGTAATTTCTTTGCCATCAAATAGATATTCCGGGCCAATAAAACCCACTACGGTATTGACCAGTAACGGTTTGAATTTTCGCGCTACGGCATAAGCACGGGTTTCACACGTTTGTTGATCAAGCCCATGGTGGGCATTTGCTGATAGCGAGCTGCCCTGCCCCGTTTCAAAATACATCACATTATTGCCTACTGTTCCGCGTTTTAAACTTTGTGCTGCATCTTGCGCCTCAGCAAGTGTATTTAAATTAAAACCAAAACTTGAGTTAGTCGCCTCAGTCCCCCCTATAGACTGAAACACTAAGTCA
>NZ_JACJFH010000214.1:0-1730 GCF_014164495.1 Pseudoalteromonas sp. SG41-5
AGAAAACCGTTTTATTTACCTTACGAAGACATTGTTTGTTTTGGTGCAAATGAGCGCAATGTAGGCTCAGCCCGTGGTGGTTCACGCGTGTTTGTGTCTCTCATGGTGCCATTAAAGTACCCTAAACGTTATAGACTCACTAAACCAACATTTTACGTAGGTGGTTTTAATCGTCAGTGGGATTCGCTGCAATATGCAACAGCCATGACCTTTATGGATACATCAATCCCGCTTGGGACACACTTATATCAATCAATAGAGCACTACTTCAAAATAGATAAAGATATAACAGAAAAACACGGATTTCCTGAGGAGTTAAAACCCTATTTAGACCCAGCAGATTGCCAAGTTAATAGAGAAGCCGTGTGGTAGTGAAGTTAGTTTGTTTAGCATTTACACAAAGGAGTGATGCCGAACTGAGAAAAAATAGTTAATAGTACAGTTCGGTAATAAGGAAGTTGAATATGTTTGAGCAATACGCAAAAACCGCTTATCGCGGTAAGCAAGCTGCAAAATTTAGAAATGAAATCGCAACAGATGAACGTGATTCAATGTTTTGCCGCTATCAAAGTAAGCAGGCGTTTTACCCGAGAGACGGTGTATTTGGCCACTGTTTTGATAATAGTCAAAACAGTTGCTACAAAGGTAATATTACTGGAGCAGAAAAATATGCACGTTCAATTTTAGCAAAAGGTAAAAATGAATTAGCAATGCCATTAGCAGGAAACGCAACTAATATTGCTGGCTTTGTCATTTTTTCTTGGGCAATAATTCATTTTTGTATTGTTATATTCTTGTTTGTTATGCCGTTATTTAGTTTAGCTTTAGGGGCGGTTGATGTTGCGTTAGAATTTTTAGCGGGCCTGTCATTATGTTGGATAGTTTCTAAATTGATTAATTGGTTAATTTGGCCGTTTTTTAGGTTTAAATATAATCTAGCTGTTATTTTTAATCGTGCCACAGGAATGGTGGAGGTACCAACTAAAAACGCGAAAGATTTCGATATTTTCCCATTTGAAGAGTTTAATGCACATTATAGGGTGCAGCATAACCCTAAAAGCGGTTTTCCATACCGTGGGTTTACTTTGTTACATTATCAGCAAAGCATGCGATATGACCAAACTTTTAGTAACCAGATAGCATCTGCATTTATTCATTGGGAACTGCTACAAAACTTTATGGATGTTACTCAACCCTTAGCAGATATTCCACAATTTGAATATTACCGAGAGTTTGATAAAACCACCGCTGAATTTGATAAAGCCAATGGTCGCCCTAAGTATTTTTGGTATCGTGTTGATAAGTCATTTTTAAAAGAAATGTCCAAAGCAGATGACGAGTTGAGAAAAGAATTTAATGATGAAGAGCAGCTCGATAATCTTTTGATGGGTAAACCTATTAAAAAGCTAACACCACCGGATATTTTTAAATTTCCGTGGAAATACGCAGATAACATTAAGCCTGAAAGCGAGATCAAGTTCGGTAAAACACTGTGGCAAAAATTCACATCATTTTTGATGGTAGATCTGTAGTTAAGTAACATAATAAAATTAAAGGAATTTAACCCAAGCAGTAAATAACTGCTTGGGTAGGCAAAAGGATATTCGTGCGTATTCTCATGACTTTGATCACCGATTCTCATCAGCTTTGATCACCTGATTTATCATTTTGTAGAGCCGTTTTTAAATTAGCTTAACTGATCATCATCAGTCAATTTATTTAACTGTTTT
>NZ_JACJFH010000215.1:0-1716 GCF_014164495.1 Pseudoalteromonas sp. SG41-5
GACCTCCTACTGCCAGACTCGGCCATTGACGGCATGCAAGCCATGGTCAAACAACTTGATGAAGTCACCCCGCAAATAGACCAAGGCGTAAGAAACGCCGCAAATGAAATTGGCAATCGCGTAAATAAAGCCCTCGATGAATTTGAGCCACCGGCAAGCACAGGCGTAGTGGGCAAACCGAAGAAAACCGTTGCCAATGAGCTTGAGCCGCCGAAAGGGAATGATTTAAAGGGGGCTACAGCGCTTAAGCGAGTCAGAAACCCAGCCCTTGATGCCCATTATAAAAACTTAGCTGCTTATGAAACGGCTTATAAGAACAAACTAGATGACGCTATTAAAAATGGTGATTCAAGCCATCGCATTGGTGCATTTAAAGCGAAGCTTACCGAAGTTAAAGGTGAACGTGCAGCAAGTGCCTATATGGCACAACACTTTTATAAGCCCCCGCCACCTGCGAAAATGGAGCTAGGCTTTGGTCCGGGCCCCGGTTTTGACCAAGTATGGGCTAAGCGGGATAAAAATGGCAACGTGCTAGAATACTTTATCGTTGAAGCTAAGGGACCTGGCGCCGAGCTCACTAAAGGAGCTAAGAAAGGCGATCAAATGACCACGAAGTGGATAAAAAATACAATTAAAAGCATGAGAAAATCCAAGAAATATCCGGCTCAAAATACACTAGGCAACGACTTATTCAATGCGAATGACTTAGATATACCGTTAAATAAAATTGTTATTGAAGCCGTTGAAAAAGGCGGTCAAGTCGTCGAAGGAAAATTACAACCTTTACCATAGAGAATTGATAATGCTACAGTTAAACCAACTATCGATAGAAAATATAGAAGAAAACATCTCACGTGCAAACAGCCATTTGGCCGCATGGATAGAGCGTTTTCAAGATAATACTAGAACCCCTGAACAAAATAAAAATAGCGTATTTAAAATAACCGATTTCTATTTTATGCTTGCATACGCTAAATACGCACTCGAAGAGCACTCAGAAGTAAAACCCAATTTTGAAAAAGCAGCACCGTTTGCTTTTTTATGCGGCTTCGACCCTAAATTAAAAACGAGTAATAACGATTGGACTATTCAACAAGAGCTAAATGTTGTTCTTCTCTTTGCTGAGCAGGATGTTTTAGAAAAGCTTAAACACAGTGAAATAAAGTTATCCAGCGTTCAACATCAAGCAAAACTCCAATACGCTGAACTATTAAAAGCGATTGGTACAGGCCAAACTATTAATAAAGATGATGTTGAGGCTGCTTTACTTGAAGCCAAAAACACTAAAGACAAAGATGTACTGCAATATATACTTCCTTTATTAGAAGCAATCTCGGCCTTAGTCTCAGGTGATGAATTACGTTGGCAAACTAGTATCGACAAAGCCATAACTTGGCATAAAGATGAATGTAAATTTGGTGATTTAAAAGATATGGAAGAAGGCTTTATCTGTTTAAATGCTCTTACTATGGCAAAGTTAGGCAAAGACATGCATGGTTGGCAATGCCAAACCGATTCACTATATTTACCTTTATTTTTAATTGATTAGTTTCGATAATCACACAACACGAGCCTATTATCTATGAGCAGTTTAATTCACTTATCACTTATTGACGAAGATAGATACCCTACTTCGCTTGACGGTGATGATGAAAGTAAATACCAACAGTTATTAGACATAACTCAAAAAGAAGCCATTCATTGGCAAAGCATTGA
>NZ_JACJFH010000216.1:0-1685 GCF_014164495.1 Pseudoalteromonas sp. SG41-5
CTCACGCACTTTGGTTACCCAACAGCTAATTTTAAAACCATGATCTATGTTGAAAATAATCAGTGTGTTACCAAAAGTGATGGTGTGATTAATGTTGTTTCACAGTTGGGTTGGCCATGGCCCTTAGCTAACATATTACGAATAATACCGAAACGGATACGCAACTGGGGGTATGATGCCATTGCACTTAACCGGTATCGCTTATTTGGAAAATATAATTATTGCGTGATCCCAAGTCATGAGTATGATCACCACTACTTATAATTTCTTTACAAGGCGGACTGTTGGCAGGTTATTTGGTTAAACTTAATATACTGTTTTTAGTGTTTAGTGCTGGACTATATGCTCAAAATGACACCCATGATGACTCTGCAATCGTGGTAGATGTTCGCGACAGAATTAATCTGCGGATGCAAAATACCGCCCAGTGGTTAGACGATTTACTCGGTGAAGAGGTTAACCCAAACAAAGCCCATGCGAGAGGTTTTTTGCGGTTAGGCTGGCTTCCCCGCAGTGCTGATCTAGCTGAAACAGAAGTACGCTTTAAAGTATCATTAAGCTTACCTAGCTGGGAAAACCGCTTAAATCTAATAATAGATAATGACGCTGACGAATTTAGCCGGTTGCCTTTTGAAACCGACTCCCCAGCTAATCAAAACAATGGTACTGAAGACATAAATGCTGCGCTGCAATTTTTAGTTGAGCGTACCGCTAACTTAGAGGTTGATAATCGTGTTGGCATATCACGTAGCCAACTTTATGGACGCAGTGCACTTCGTTGGAATAAAACATTTAATCAAACGCAGTACTTTGCATCTGCCGGCTTAGAGTATTACTTCTCTGATGGCTTTGGTTACTTTATTAAGCTCTCCAGTGATACTAAGATCAATGAGTTTTATTCGCTGAATGTCTCTGCTAATTACCGTGAAATTGATGACGAAATAGATAGCGAAATGCGCTCAGGTGTTTATTTAAGTTATATACCCGATGCGCAGCGAGCCGCAGTGTTTGGTGCCAATGTACAGAATAGTTTTGATGACTTTACTATCTATACAGTATCGTACCGTTACCGGCAGCAAGTAAAATACAGTTGGCTGTTTTATGAATTAGAGCCGTTTATAGAATACCGAGAAGAACTCAATTATCGCGACGAAGTAGGATTCGCGATTCGTTTAATTGGCTATTATGGCCAGTGATAATGACTAGTTTTTATCTATTATGATAAAATCCCCTCAGTTTAATTTTGTAGAGATAGATCATGGCTAGCACCGCACACGCATTACACATTTTAGTTAAGCATAAAGAACTTGCCGAAGACATAATTCAGCAGTTAAAAAAAGGCGCTAAGTTCCATGTGCTCGCTAAAAAACATTCCTCTTGCCCATCGGGTAAAAAAGGGGGTGATTTAGGCGAATTTAAACGTGGCCAAATGGTTCCGCAATTTGATAAAGTGGCTTTTGGCGCAGAAATATTAGAACCACATTTAGTAAAAACTAAATTAGGTTGGCATGTCATAAAAGTGCTTTATAGAACGTAAGAGTAAAGTTAGCTAGAAAAACGAGTGACTTCGATTTAACGAAAAAACCACCTACAAAGGTGGTTTTTTCGTTTAAGTATCCAGTAACTTTAGCTGCCAACGGCACTTGGTTGTACATCCAAACCATAACCAAACATCACTGCAAGTA
>NZ_JACJFH010000217.1:0-1667 GCF_014164495.1 Pseudoalteromonas sp. SG41-5
TCGTTGTGGGCTGCGGGGGAATTATGTCGCGGGGTAAACCCGCTGCTACGAATGCGTAGACTCGAATTTACTTGTGCAAAAATGAAAGGCAGGGCACTAATCAGCGGCTGTATTAGCGCCTAGCCTAACAACACCCATGTTGTTAAAGAGCGGGTAAATCAGTATTGTTTAATAAGTTTGCTGTGCAGTGATAACGTCATCATCATTATTATCACGCTCAAAGTTCAGGTTGAACTGGCCTTGCCGTGTAATAGTAAAAATGGCGCGCATCCAGTTTTCTGGTTGGTGTTTAGTGGCATTCTCAAGAAGGGTGTTGAATAAATCGACTATCTCGTCTGTCACGGTAATCGGCTGTTCGCTTATATCAGCAGCAGTTTGATAATGGGCTTTGCATTCAAGTACGCTTTCATCTTCGCAATTTAAAATGAGTTGGGCTTCAAGCCACGGCTCATTTATTTGCTGGTACAAGTATTGCCCAAGATGTTGGGGGATGTTTTTTATTTCTGGTTGCATGTGCTGTCCTTAGCGTGTTCAATTAGCTTTAATAGATTCTACGAGGTTCTAAGTTCAACATAATCACAAAAGAATGAGAGGAAGGAATCAGCTATTACTCCGTCAACTTGTTTTTTAAATAAATTATAATTAACCAGTGGGTATTCTTTTTCTTGGGTATTAGAATCTAAGCACCAACAAATTTCATTTTCTTTATAAAAAATTACAATTAAATGGGGGGGTAATTCAAATGTTTCCCTGCAATCTAGTGTGTCACCTAATATCGTTCCTCCACGCTTCAAAGTAGCATTATTATCTTCAATACCAGATACCTCCGCATCGATTGTCCCACCTCCACCACATTCTTTTAAAAAACCAACTAATGAAGGCGGGAGTTTTATCGAAATTAGCTGTTCAAGTAGTGCTATTTCTTTCAAGTCAGCCGAACCTTGCCAAAAGGTTTCGTGTTCACTCAAATCAAGTTGTTTGATTAACTCACTATATTTATTCATACAGATTTACCTACTCAAAATCTTTTGCTCTAAGTTTCCAGTACTCTTTTTTAAATTTTTCATACTAATATTGGAGCGAAGGGTTATTCCTAAAGCTATTATCATCTTCAATTTTATCTTTAATACTTGAATCAACATTTGTGCTATTTCTGACGTAAAGTCAAGATCGTTTTTATATATCTTGCGATTATTGAGTAAATTTGAGCTGTATATTTTGTCGGTTGAATTAGAAAGTTTTTTACTTTGAGCCTCCTTCAAATCATTCCATTTCGGTGGCTCTAATTCATTGGCTACCGTCTTCTTCGGTTTGCCCACTACGCCTGTGCTTGCCGGTGGCTCAAACTCATCGAGGGCTTTGTTTACGCGATTGCCAATTTCTTGCGCGGCGTTTCTTACGCCTTGGTCTATTTGCGGGGTGACTTCATCAAGCTGTTTGACCATGGCTTGCATGCCGTCAATGGCTGAGTCTGGCAGCAGAAGATCGTATTTCCAGCTGGTTGAAATATCGTTAAGTGTATCTCGAAAGCCTTTGATTACGGCTTTTACTTCACTGGCGGCTTGTTTGCCTAAGTCTTGCCAGTTTATTTTACGTAAATACTGAACAGGGTCACCTTTGCCTACTTTCGTTGGGTAAAGGGCCGGAAGACTGCAATAGCGGCTTCC
>NZ_JACJFH010000218.1:0-1638 GCF_014164495.1 Pseudoalteromonas sp. SG41-5
GTTGAATATCGGCTAAATCTGTATTTTTAGATTGTGAGTTAAGCTTAAAAATATTTGTCGCGTAAGCATATGAACAAAAAAGTAACCAAGCAATAATGATGAGTTTAGTCATTGCAAATTCCTTTGAAGTTTCATTACTTTTCAACTTTTGCAAAAGGTTCAATGGTTGTCATTTTCAGGTAAGTCATACTTTCAATATCTAACTTATCAAAAGGGTATTGACCTCGAATATTATCATTAAAAACCTTCCCCATTGATGTTGAGTAATACAGCTCATCCCATAATAAGATTGGTATATTGTAATAACGATAAACACCACCAGATTCAAATTTGAGGTCAAGAATTTTACTTATTTTTGAATAGCCGATGTGTGAAAAAGCATCAGATTTTACTGGATGTTGTTCAAATAACGGAAAGGGGGTTTGGTTTTGTATAGAAAACTCAATTTTTTCACTAATTTTACTCGCAACAGGATTACTTCTAAGGTATGAATCTATTAAACCATGATGTGAGTCGTCAAAGTATGATTTAGCAGAAAAATTAGGTGGTAGACTTCCAAATAATATTCTTACTATATCAATGACACTGTCATCATCTAAAGTGAGATATGAAACTAGAGCTTTATACTCATCTTTGGGTAATGAACTTGTTGGGGGAGCGATTGCAGAAAGGCTGATCATTGGATAATCTGCAGTAGAATAACCGTCACTGTAAATGTAGTTATCAATTATTTCTTCGAATAAAACATTAGTATAAAAATTACCTTGGGAGTGACCCAGTAAAATAATTCTATTGCATGAATTCATATGAAAATTTAGTTTTTGGTAAGCATTGTTATAATCAGTTTCGTTTATGATACTGTAATTTGCATCAATTACAGACTCTAAGATAACTTCTTGTAAAATCATTAAATCTTTTTTATTTAAGACAGAAACAGTACCATTGAGTATGGCAGTAATGATTCTATATTTCGGTGAAAATATAGATAGGTCGCTATATTTTTGTTGAGCAACTTCATAAATTTGCTCATATATAACCTCATTATTATTATAGTTACCATCTGCTTTAGCTCCTCGGTAGTACTTACCTAACCAAACAGCATGAAAATTATCGATCCAAGCAAGATTTGATTCAAATTCATCATAACTTGTGAGCATTCCATTTACATGGAAAAAGCGTATATAATCAACTTGCTTACTACAGTGTCTATCAAGAGTTTGTAAGTTAGCAAATGCAGAGTATGAAAAAATTAAGGCCATAATTAAAATGTATATTTTCATTTTTTAGCCCCTATTAATGCTTCACAATGTTGATCAGCCATCCAGTGGTAGCTAGGTTCAAAACGTAGAATATCTGCTATTTTATTTTGACTTTTCCGGTTCGTATAAGCTCGATCAATTGTATTGAAATACAATGATTTAGGATTACGAAAATCAGAGAATTCATTTTGTAATTGCCTTGTGCAGTAATTGATATTCATAATATCTAAAATGATTTGCCTACCTATATCAGCATCTAAATTTGGTATACGCCCTTGTTCAATATCAATAACCAGTTGTAATGTTGAAGCTGCGCCTAAACTAAAGGTGATGAGCTGTGGAGAATCAAACTTTTCATACACATAGCGCTCATAATCAT
>NZ_JACJFH010000219.1:0-1577 GCF_014164495.1 Pseudoalteromonas sp. SG41-5
TGAAGTCAAGATTTGATAATCATATAGAAAGCTCCTCGAGTTTTTCGATACAGTTGTGTTGACCAAAACATAAACTGAATCCGAGGAGCTTGGTATGAAACTATATGGTGGAATTGACTTGCATTCAAATAATAGTGTTATTGCTATCATTAATGAACAAGGTGAAACGCTTACCGTTAAGCGTTTAAATAATGACATGTCTGTCATTTTATCTTTTCTAACCCCTTATAAAGACAACTTAACAGGGCTTGTTGTTGAGTCAACTTTTAATTGGTATTGGTTAGTTGATGGATTAATGGATGCAGAATTTAAACTCCACTTAGCGAACCCCGCTGCAATTCAACAATATTCAGGCTTAAAACATGCTGATGACCATAGTGATGCACGCTGGTTGGCTGAAATGCTACGTCTAAACATCCTGCCAGAAGGCTACATTTATCCTCGAGAGCTCAGGGCTGTTCGCGACTTAATGCGTAAACGAATGGACATTGTTCAACAGTCCACTAAAAACTTATTATCCGTGCAAAGTTGTTACATGCGTCATCTTGGTTATAAGCTCAGTAGCAACAAAATAAAGCAAATGGCTGCTATCAGAAAAGGCGTTGATGTTGAGCAAGTACACACCGATTTCAGCTCAACAAATACAGCACTGTCGGTCATTTCTAACCTCACATTGATACGCTGTGCTCAACAGCAAATTAATGCAATAGAGAGCGCTATATTACAACAAACATCGCTCTCCCCTGAATTTATAAACCTAACCAGTATCGATGGGATTGGGAATACGCTAGCACTGACCATTATGTTAGAGACAGGCACAATTAAACGTTTTGATAGTCCAGGTAATTTTTCCTCGTATTGTCGCTGTGTTAAAGGTGCAAGATACAGCAATGGAAAGAAGAAAGGCGCTACAAACCAAAAAAATGGCAATCGATACTTAGCGTGGGCGTTTACTGAGGCCGCTAATTTTGCCATTCGATATAACCCGACAATCAAAAAATATTATCAACGAAAGCTGGCTAAAACAAACAAGGTAGTCGCTATTAAAACAGTTGCGCATAAGCTCGCAAGAGCCTGCTATCACGTGCTGAAAGATAATGTCCCATTTGATGAACACAAGGCTTTTTCTTAGCGTCTATAAAAAATTAGGTTAACGTGTTGAGCTAGTAATGGGGTTGGTAAAACCATTAGATTTGATTGAGCCTGCACGTTAACCGCTCATATTTAAATGTTGGGTATGCCCACTGTCTGAGCCACATAGGGTTGGCTATGTGTAAACATAAACCACAGACTTGTTACAGCGCAGTGTGTAAACACAGCCAGAAACTGGACTGACATTGGTACTAAACGATGACTGAGGCGAAAGCCAAGGGCCTTAATTAATCATCAATATGCTTAATTACAATGCCTAAATTCATATGGGTGACTGGTGCATATTCACACCAATCGACGTCATTACTAGGTGCGTAGTCATATTTAAATTGAGTTTAAATAATAAGAACACTTGGTTTTTGAGTAAAAAAGATCAAGAAAACACGGCTGCCTGCTTGACCAGAACTTTCTAATGGGTGACCCCT
>NZ_JACJFH010000021.1:0-56675 GCF_014164495.1 Pseudoalteromonas sp. SG41-5
GGTTTAGGCTCTGGTTTAGGCTCGGTCTTTTCTTTATTTTCAGTGCTTACCGAGGAGCTAATCAGGTCATTTTTTTCAATATACTGTGGCCCTAACGAAATCTCTATTCCTAATTTAGCACTAGCTTGCGTACTATTTTGCAAGGCAATGGATGGCGAATAAAAAATTAAAAAAAATATAATTAAATGTACTAAAGCTGCAAGTAAAATTGCACCAGACCAAGCCCATACACCTAACTTTAAAGCTGTATCTTTCATTGCTGCGCCTGCTCAGTCAATAATTGTAATTTTTTGACACCTATACTATATAAGCCATGTGTAAAGCTTACTAGATGATTTCCAACAAGATCTGCATCAGCTTTTATAGTGATCACAGTGTTAGGACTACGCTTAATAATATCTGTAATCTTGGCAAGTAAATCCGGCTCTGATAACGGCTGATTATCTAGAGCAAAATGACCTTTCTTATTCATTAACACAACAATTGTCTCTGCATCTTTTGCTGTTTCACTACTCGAAGTGGGAGGAGTAATATCAAATGGCTCTGTTGCGCTTAAACTGCCTGCGATCATAAAAAAAATAAGTAATAAAAAGACTAAATTAATTAGCGGTAAAATACGTTCTTCTGTTTGATCAGGTCGTCGCTCAGGGAAATGCATTAATGTAACTCCAAAGGCATATTGGCGCTTATCTCAGTTTGATTATTTACCTGCCATGTTGGGTCTTGAACTAGCTGTAGAGGCGCTATTCTTTGCTCACTTAATACATCTAAAATGTCGATCAATGCCTGCACCGGAGTGTCACCTAAAGGTTGTAGAATTATTGCTTGTTCACTCGGCTTTACTTTGGCTTTCTTTAACAAACTACTTAGCGCAATTTCGTTGTTGTTAAGTAACAATTTATCGGTGGCAACTTGCACTAAAAACGGGGGTAAATCTGTTTTTAAAGACCCCCCTGTATTACTGCTACTATTTACTTCAACGCTATGCCATTTTGTAAAGCTCGAAGCTAACATAAAAAATATGAGCAAAATAAATACCACGTCAATTAGCGGCGTCAGGCTCACCAACGTTTTTCGTTTTGCTTGTTTAGCTGATAGTGTTGGAAATTGATTATACGCTTTTTGCATGCTCAGCCTGCATCGTGTTGACCTGCGAAAACACTACACTCTTTTGCTGTGCGTTGCCCTGATATAAAGCTTCACATCCCTGCTGCGACAAGTCAGTAATAAATACTTGTGTTAATAAGTTGTCCATTTCGTGGGCTAAGTGGTCTACTTGACGCTCTAAATAATTTAATAATGCCACCACAGGTATAGCCACACATAACCCCACAGCCGTTGTTAGTAGCGCCTCCCAAATACCACCGGATAAAATAGCTGGGTTCACTTTATTACCTGCATCTTCTAGTTGCTGAAACGCAGAAATCATACCCAACACAGTACCTAATAGACCAAGCAATGGCGACAAAGAAGCAATCACTTCTAATGGACGAAAGCCACGTCTTAAGCGAAACAGCGTATCACTACCAAACCTAAGAACGTCTTCACGTACCGCAGGCTCGGCAACATTGTGTGTAATCCCCCTAAACGCACGCGCCATTGCAAGAGTTATTGGGTTTGGATGTCTATTAGCTAAATTAAGTGCATCTTCACATTTTCCTTGCTGCCATAAAACAAGTACACGCTTTGCGAATTGCCGTTGCCAAATATGTGCTTTTTGAAACTGTATAAGCTTTATTAAAACAATGGTTAATGCGATTACCGACATCAACAACAGTATGTATACGACTGCTCCCCCTGTGTTTAAAAGCTCTATAGTCGTTTTGTACCAAGAGGGTGCGCTCATAACTTCAGCATCAGCTATTTTATTTTCTCCCACATCTTTTGTTATATCAGCTAAAGCTGAATCAAACTCTAAAGGTGCAGCCTCACTGACACTAGTTTCATTATTAATTGCGGAAATAACTTGGCTATTATCTACACTGGCTGACTCCTGAGATGAACAGGTAAATGGAAATATAAATAGTACAAATATGATCAAAAAGAATTTTAATTTCATCAACTGCCTCAACTTTTAATTTTATCAATTTTTTATTTACCTACCGCTAGGCAAGCAAGAATGATTACAACTACTTAACTACCGATATTTAATTCGAGATTGGCTGATAACTTTCGCGCTGCAAAAATTGCGAGTGCAGCACTACTAATTAGCAACAAGTCAATTGTTGCAACTGGCCAGTAAGCATCTGTAAATAAAGTTTTAATTATGTGGTCTCCGGTGGTGAGCCAGTTCAATAAAACCGCTGCAATGGCAATAAAAGCTACTGCCCAACATTGCTCAGTCCATGCCTTGATATAACCACTGCGCTTATTTATGAGCACTCTGATCACGCCATGAAATAAACAACACATCCACACACTAAAAAACACATATACTTCAAGGTCACGGACTAAAACACCTGCAAATTGCACTGAGTTATTAAATAGTCGATTAGCTACTAAAAAAGCCCCCGTTGCGATAATAATGCCCATAACTGCGCTCAGGTTATGTACATTCATAAAAGAGATGCTAAAACGTGTGCCGTCATGTTTTTGATTGCGTGCCTGTGTCCAATGTAATAGTCCAGTGGCTATCAAAACACATCCCCCAAGCCCTGCAACAAAGTAAAACCAGCGTAATGGCCAATGATCAAACTGCACATAATGCATACCCGCTAAAAAATTAAACACATTAGTAACGGAAGACGACTCGAAGTGCTCGAGCTCTGCACCTGTTGCAACAGAGAACCGTCGGTTATCCATATTTTGTGCCACACTTTTGTCACCACTTAAGCGAAGCGCAATCACACCTTCTGCATCCGCAGGATTACTTACCCGCACCATATAAACAGCACCATGCCCCAGCTCTTCCTCAGTGGCAGTAATTAAAGGGTCTATAGATGTTATCGTTGCAAATTCGCCGGACGCTTTAGGGGTAACTCGCCCTTGTGACTCACCAATAAAACGCCGCCTTGCAGGCGAATTACCTGCGCCTTCTTTGGCTTTAGGAGCTTTACTTTTACTATCGATTTTTTGGCGTGAGCGCGTAATTTCCTTAGCTGGAGTTTTCTGAGTATGTACTGCTTGAGGGTGCATTTGCTCATATACGGCATCGGGCGCTTTAGGAAAATAAATTAAGTGCGCAATCATTAATCCTGACAAAGTAATAACTAAGGTGAAAGGTAATAGTACAACGCCGGTTAGGTTATGCGCATCAAGGTTACCTCGGCTAAAACTACGCCACACTCTAAAGGAAAAGAAATCAGTAAATAATCTACGATGTATCACTATTCCTGAGACTAAAAGGCACAACATGCCAATGCTTGCAATACCCACCAGCCAAGCACCAATATTGCCTTTGCGTAACGTAAGATTATGGTGAAATGGATAAATAAAGCGACTTGCACCTCGCGTATTCGATGCAGGAAGCTGCTCTAACGTCACAGGGTGAAAACTATTTCGCTTAGCTATATGTGACTCTTTGGTATCATAACCCAACGCTAAAAAGGGCTTGCGCTCAGAAGGTAGTACGATACTCCATGCCGTAGCTCCCTCAGAGAGAGTATTGAGTAGAGGAACAATATCGCGATCAACGGATAATTTAGGTGCTGTATCCATATTAATTCGCGTTTGCGGCATCATCCAGCGATCTATTTCTTTATCGAATACTGATAGCGTGCCGGTCCAAAAAATAGCAAACAGTAAACCACTTAACAGCAACCCAGCCCAAGTATGCAAGACACTCATGTTAAATCTAAACCCGGTTTTCATACCAACGCCCCAGCTAACCAAGCTGCAACAAAGGTTATACCCGTAAAGCCGATCACATTTACCCAGGTTAATAACGTATTTCCGCGAGAAAAAGCCCACATTAAAATAACCGGTAAGTAGATAAAGCCTGTCATACTTGCAACAACAACAGCATCAGTCCACACCATACCTAAATGAAAAAGTACTGCCCCCGTAATATTGACAAGCTGCGAGCTGCTAATATAACAAAGCAAGCAAATAACAATTGAATGCACCACCATACTGATACTATAAAGCCATTTATAAACAGCCATAGTGTGATTAACGCGATTATTTAGATCAGTTAACACTGAGCCTTTTACGACCATTTTTTTCACCTAAAAATAAAAATAACATTACGGTTTATTGGTTTTTTCCACTGTGTTATCAAAATAAAAGTACGATATAACTTTGTTGATATAGCCCAATAAACGTGGGCACCACACCAAAGAAAATGCGACTAAAGTCGCCGCCAAACTTAATATTAAAACCCATACCAACGCGCCAAAACTAAAGCCATCATTAAACACCGCTAAAATTAATGACAATGCCACCATAAAAATTCCAATAAAACGCTGTGCTCTGACCGTACCTTGATTTGGAAAGGGTCCACCAATAACAGTACGCCAATGCTGAGTTTGACTAATAGCCCAACAACTAAAACCAACATAGGCACAGACAAACGACGCGATTAATCCGATGTGCATCATAAAATTCTTCAAAACCTCTCTTGATAATGAGCTCGTAACTTTACGCTAGTCCAAAAAGCACTGGCAGCCGAGATTAGTAGCACCAAGTCTGTAGCCGCTACAGGCCAGTAAGTATCTGTAAACACTGTTTTAATAAGGCCATCCCCTGTTCCCACCCAGTTTAAAATAACGGCAAAAACAGCAACAACAGCAATAAATCCACATTGCTGTGTCCAAGCCCTTAAGTATCCATATGATCTATCTTGTAAAACACTTAGCAAAGCATGCAACAAGCTAAGTAACCAAACGCTGAAAAATGCATATATTTCAGCTTTATCTCCCATAACAGCATCCAAATATGGGGATATATCCCTTACTCTGTTAGTAAGTAAAAACACACCTGTTGCAGCAATAATGCCGGTTATAACCGCAATATTATGTGCATTCATTAGAGCGACATTGAGAGGAGGGTTTAGGTTATTTTTATTACTCGCGATGGTCCAATGCACTAAGCCCGTAGCAATTAATAAACAGCTACCTAAACCAGCAAAAAAATACAACCAACGAAGTGGCCAATGATCAAATTGGATATAGTGCATGCCACTTATAAAGTTCCAAATGCCAACAGCTTGCGAGCCAGTAAATGACCCTTTTGGCTCTCCTGTCATAGTATTAAAACGCTTATGATCATTACTTTTTGTAACCGAATCATCGCTATGTCTTCTAAACACAACAGAGCTATTAGTATCACCAGGATGATTTACTCGTACTAAATAAACACCTCCTTTACCCCAATCTGATTCAGCCTCTGAAATCATCTGTTCAATGGAGGCAAAATGGCCTTTTTCTCCGCTGGCAGACTCACGAATATGACCTAGCACCTTTGCTGAAAATAAACGCTGAGCATCTTTTTCATTCGCGACCTTATTACTATTCTCAACACTAATAGCTTGCTGATAAACGCGACTAATTAATTGAGGAAAATAGACTTGTTGTACAATAATCAACCCTGACAAAGTTATAACAAGAGTAAATGGTAGTAACACAACACCAGTTAAATTGTGCAGATCTAAATTAGCTCTGCTGAACTTACGAAATAAACGTAAAGAAAAAAAATCGGTAAATATTCGCCGATGAATAACAATGCCTGAAACTAACAGACAGAGCATTGCAATACTTGCACCCCCTACCAGCCATGCACCTAAATCATCTTTACGCAGCGTCAAGTTATGATGAAAAGGGTAAATAAAACTACTAGCATTAGGTCTATTCGCTTTTGTTAATGGTGCAAGCGTAACTGGATGAAAATACTCCCGAACATGGCGACGAGGCTTTTTATATGAAGCCGCTTTGATTACATATGGTATACGCTCACGCGGTAACACAATTGTCCAGTAAGCAGCTCCATTTTGCTGCTCACTCAATGGCTGAATAATATCTTTATCTACCGATAACGAAGATGTCACTTTCATTAAGTTAATGCGAGTATCTGGCATCATCCAGCGGTCTATTTCTTTGTCAAATACAGACAAAGTGCCAGTCCAAAATATTGCAAAAATAAGCCCACTTAAAATCAGCCCCACCCATGTATGAACAGGACCCATTCTTACTCGTATGTTAAGCTTTGCGTTTACTGCTTTTCTACTCATGCGCAAGACCAATTAATCAACCAGTCTCTAAACCATGTCGTTGTTAATGTGCAAGTAACGTCACATGGCATATTCAATAAAAAAGATGGAGTGTTTAAAAAGCTTACAGCCATAATCATTTTTCCAATTCGCTATAAGCCGTAATCAAAACAACACTTTCATGTTCATGAAGTAACTACGTCCACGCTCTGAAAACCTAAAAGCGCCAGTGTCTTCACGTACTTTAAAACGCTTTGCATCTGTAAAATTATCAATTGTGAAATTTAGACTAAGCCACTTATTAACGTCATAACTCAATCCAATATCTAAAGTCGCTAAATCTTTTTCACTTTTATCAACCGAGTTACGATCAAAATCAACTCGGGTAATTTGCCCTTCATAATTCGCTCTTATGTAACTAGATAACTTATCGGTTGGATAATAATTAAGGACAACGGAACCGGTGTGATCAGGAACACCAACTAACGAATTACCATCTAATTGCGCCAGAGTATCGCCAAAAGGGCGCGCGCCTGCAGGTGTATTAATAACAACATTACTGGCATCTATGGAAGAATCGGTATAGGTATAGTTAATTTTCAGCGCCAACTTTTCAGCTATATCCCAATTTCCCTCTAACTCAATACCTTGAATTGTTGCTCCATCAGCATTAAGCCACGTAGCCCAAGCTGGACATTCCTGCGAACCGACACTCCCAGAGTCGCAATACGCTGCAATAACGCCGTCATTGCCATCACTAAAGTAGTAAGATTGCGTGCTGAGTATTTTATTGGTGAAATCGTTGTAGAAAAAAGTTGTGCCAAAACTCAGGTTTTTATTGTTGTTATACATAGCACTAACCTCATAGTTGGTGCTTTTTTCTGGTTTTAAGTTTGGATTACCCATGATCACAAATTGATCATTACCGCCGCCGCGTGATGAGCCCGTAGTTTCATCAATTTGAGTGATTTTTGGACTTTTATAGCCCGTTGCAATACCGCCTTTAAAAGTTAAGTTTTCACTATAATTAAAAACAAAATAAGCACGTGGGGAAGTATGTTTGCCAAAAAATTCATTGTCAGTTAATCGAGCGCCTAACGTTAAATATAACTTTTGGCTAATAAGCTCCCACTCATCTTCAGTAAAAATAGCCCAATCAGTGACCTTTCTTGTGCCAAAACTACCTGAATGACCTCCGCCCAAATCACTATTGGCTTGTTCATCGTTAGTCCACTGCAAACCCGTAGTTATAAGGTGACGACCAAAACCGGTTAAAAAGCGCGCATCGGCAACTTTATTTTCCGAACTTGTGGTAAATTCGTAAGTTTTTGGATAACGATATCTTTCATAACTTTCTTGGTAATATTTGACTTCTAAATCACCCAGCTCAAAACGCTTATTGTAGGTTATACCCCAAGAGTCTCGTGTCCACTCTCGATCAACAGCGGACCGACTTGTTTGTTTTAACACGCCACCAGGATTGCTGGTATAACGCTGCTTTGAGGTTGAAAAATCAAATGTTAAATCGGTATCTTGATTGGCTATAAGGTTTAACTTACCGCCTAAAGTACGCTTTTGAGATTCTTGGTAACCGCCTAAATATTTATCCTCATCTTGCAGTATTTCACTACCCCATAAAGAAACACCCATAGTGTTTTTAATAATCGGCCCAGATAAGTAAAAATCCGCTTGGCGTTTATTCGACATCACACCACTATCAGGCGCTTGAAAGCCATACCCTACGCTGCCGCCCCATTTTTCAGGCGTTTTTTTGGTAATAATATTAATTACCCCACCCATAGCATCACTACCATATAGCGAGCTCATTGGCCCGCGAACAACCTCAACACGGTCAATAACTGATACCGGTGGTATGAAACTGCTATCTAGATCTTCATTATTTAATTCTCTTGGGTTAGCTGTTTCTGAGCGAACGCGTTTTCCGTCAACCAATACCAATGTGTACCCTTTAGGCATGCCCCTAATTGATATACCACTATTAGCACCTGAGCCAACAACGTTAACACCTGGCACTTCATTAGTAATATCTTGTAAAGAACTAAACGGGCGCTTTTCCAGAGTATCATTTGAAAGCACGCTAATACTTGCCGGTGAATTTTTGATTTCTTGAGAATATCCTGCAGCAGTCGTTACCGTTATTGGCCCTAAAGACAACGGCTGACTGTTAGTTTTGGCCTTTACTTTCTCTAACGTTACCGCATTTGTAGTGACAAACCGGTAACGTATATTAGTGCCAGACAATAAAACATTAAGCGCTTGAGCTGGGGTCAAATCACCTTTAACTTCAGCAGACATATACTGTGCTGTCGGTATCCCCGTGTATAAAACCTGAACGTTAGTAATAGCAGAAAAATCAGTAATAGCCTTTGACAATACTTTAGCTTCAAGATCAAATTGATAGCGTGCTGCGTGCTGGTGAGCAGTATTTTCAACTTGCGGTTTAACTGCAGTATTAGCCTGCAGTGAATGACTGGCTATGAACGCCAAGGTTAGTATTGAAAACAACCCAATACGTTTATTAACACGAAAATCCATTAAGCGCCCTTTAGTAAAAGTAATACGAATAATTTACACCTACAATTAAGACGTATCTCACTCACACTTTCCCCCAGTGCGGTTAAAAAAAATTATGCAGCTATTACAGCCAGAAAGAATTTAACTAGGGTGTGCGCTATTTGAAAGGTAAGAAAGAGGAGAAAAACTAACGCTTATTTAACCTGATCTTTAGTCAAGTTATTCACTCACACATTAATTTATTGTATTAATATTCGTTTTACTCTCAAGCCGGAGATAAATTTATTATTCGAAGTTCAGGTTCTTTAGTGCAACATGACTAAATAATCAGTTAGGCGAGTTTGTTTTAACGCTAAGGTTTCAGTGATCATTTCCAACGCAGCATCGGGGTCATTAATAGAAAACACACCACTAATCTGCAAATTATTAACTGAATCATCAGTAATAATTATTTTCCCTTTACGATAACGATTCAGTTTAGCAACAACCTCACTAAGCGCAGCGCTATAAAAAACAAGCTGCCCACGCTGCCAAGCATTAACCACTGCTGCATCAAATTCACTAACGGCGCCAATGCCCGTTGAAAAAAGCTTAGCTTGTTGATTTGCAGATAAGTTTTTCCTAAGTTTTCTAGCTTGATTCGACGTCAGTGCAACGCTTCCTTCAAACAGACTGACAGTGGCTGAGTCGCTATACAAACTAACATTAAATTGAGTGCCAGTAACAGTGACCGTCCCTTGTGTTGTATTTACCACAAAAGGGCGTTCACTATTTTTAGCAACATTAAATCTAGCCTCGCCTTGAAGCAATACCACTTCCCGTAACTGTTTGGTATAATTAACTTTAATTGCGCTATTAGTATTAAGGATAATTTCGCTATTATCATCCAGTTGCACAACTTTTTGCTCACCAACGTTACTGTAATAGTCACTTTGTAAGCGCAGCGGCCAGTTTTGTTGCCAACCAACACCTGCTATAGCAACAAAAAGCGCAACACTTGCAACGGCTGCATAAAATGGCCGTGATACACGCTTAATGAAGGTTTTTTGAACGGTTGGCTCTAATATTAAATCGTTTTCAGATAGTTCCGAGTGCGTCAGTACATCCCATAACGAACTCATATCATCGTATGCTACCCGATGTAAAGGGTCTGCAAGTAGCCAAGTATTGAACTGTGCTTTTAACTGACAGCCTTGTGATTCTTGAAGATCACTGTCGTGCATGCGGGCATGCCATACTGAAGCTTGCTCTAAGATAGCCTCCGGTATCTCAGCTGTATACTTACTTGCCATCTCAACCATACTGATTAAGCCTTACAAAAATACAACTTAACAAAAAGCAAATACCAATCAGAAAGTTTATTATAAAAATAACTTTTACTTGGTTGACCAACTTGATAAATGCGTAGTTAAAAATCGTTAAAATGGGTGAATAAATAAAAAAACTCAAACCTGTCGCCCCGCCTCTCGCAAGCATTGACGACAATGAACCATAGCTTTTGCAATGTGCTTTTCAACCGTTTTAATACTGATACCCAATATCTGCGATATTTCTCGCATTGTTAGTCCTTGCCTGCGATAAAGTATAAATACTTCTCGGCATTTGTCTGGTAATTCGGCTATGGCCTGCTCTAATACAGCCAGTTGTTGTTTAGAAATTAATACATCAGTATGTGTAGGGGAAGGGCAAGCGACTTGCTCACATTGCCTTTGCTCTTGAGGCGACACTATTTGCGCTTGCCACTGCTGGGCTGTTTGTTGTTGACGAAATTGATCTACCAGCAGATTACTAGCCATGCGATATAAGTAAGCTTTTGGGTTACTGGGTAACTCAATATGCGTATTAACAGCACGTAGCCATGTTTCCTGAACGACTTCCTCTGCAACGTCAACAGAACCCGCACGCAAGCGAATGTGTTTTACAAGCTCACCATAATAAGTCTCAACGGCTTGTGCTAAGGTTTGAAAAGGAAATGAAGCCAAGGTCTACTACTCACCTTAAATGCAATGTTTCGTCAATAAACGCTAATAATAACTTTTTGCATTAGCAGATGTAAAGAACTCCAGCAATTAAAGGCCATACATAAGCAACAGTAGCTTACCCACTTATGCTTATGTATTTAACTATTTTGGCATTACTTACCTTTGCCTCGCCAGCCGCTCCATACATCATCTATATCATCGGCTTTATTTCTGTTCTTTTTCTTACCAGTACCTTCAGGCTTGGCCATTGGCTTGTCATTTTTAAGCGCCTCGGCGGCATCAAGGTTGGCTTGGTTTACGGCAAAGCCTGTTACTTCTTCACGCTCTAGGCGTAGTTTGTTTTTCTTTTCGATAATTTTAAAGTGATGAAAGTCTTCATAATCAATCAGTGATAACGCTAAACCTACTTCACCAGCACGGCCACTTCGGCCAATGCGGTGCATGTAATCAGCAGGGCTACGCGGTAAGTTAAAGTTAATCACTACTGGCAGTTTGGCAATATCTAAACCACGGGCGGCAATATCCGTGGCTATTAGTATTTCTATTTCGCCATCTTTAAACTTTTCGATTACCCGAGTACGTTCACTTTGGCCTTTATCGCCATGGAATACTTGCGCGTTAACGCCACGTTTTTCGAGCTTACTGGCTAAGTGCTCACAATCTTTTTTAGCGTTTACAAAAATCAGTGCTTGGCGCCATTGCTGCTGTTTAATTAAATGCGCTAAAACCGTGGTTTTTTCACCTTTATTTACGGTAAACACACGCTGTACTAAAGTGCTTTCGTCTTTGTTTTGAACTTGTATTTCAACCGGATTAGTTAACAGCTCTTGGGTTAATTGCTTAACTTGCTCTGGGAAAGTCGCAGAAAACAACATGGTTTGCTTTTTAGCAGGCATAAGCGCTAATAAACTAGCCAACTCTTCGGTAAAGCCTAAGCTTAATAAGCGATCGGCTTCATCAAGCACTAAGGTGCTGACTCTATCGAGCTTAATCGCATTGCTTGAGATTAAATCGAGCAAGCGACCTGGGGTTGCCACGATAATATCGGCGCCGCCACGTAATGCCTGCATTTGCGTATTAACCGACACCCCACCAAACACCGCAACGGTTTTTATTGCGCCATTAAAATTTGCAGAATACGACTTAACACTATCAGCCACCTGCGTTGCCAGCTCTCGCGTTGGCACTAAAATCAGCCCTGTTACAAAATTACCTTTGCTAGCAGCTTTTTTAGCACCTTGCTCTAAAAATAGGGTTTGTAGCATAGGCAAAGCAAAGGTCGCTGTTTTACCTGAGCCGGTATTCGCCCCTGCAATTAAGTCACTGCCCGCCAAAATACTTGGAATTGCTTTTGCCTGAATCGGCGTAGGCTGGGTGTATTCAAGATCAGACAATCGAGCAATTAGCTCTGGGATAAGGCCAAGTTCGTTGAAATTACTAGGATTTGCGGCTGAGGTCATAAAAGGTGCGGGCTCATTACTAAAAATAGCCTGCAATTTTAGCGTATTTATTGCCCGTTAAGTAGAGATTAGTGATTTAAATGTAGTTTAGGTAACAGCTGAGCGCTTCGAGCTACAAATTACGAGCAGGTTTGTGATTTTTGTAAACTCGGATTTATCCCGCGCTTTTATTATTATGTTTAGAATAATCTTTTTAAACAAAGTATTTGGCTATGTTCCCAAGCTTTGTTGCAAAATAAAATCTGTAAGCCAGTAATTTGAAATTCCAGCCCCTTTAGAGCGGAGCTGGATTAAGTTTATTGATCTTTATTTATGTTAACTCCAGCGAATATCATGCTTACTTTTGGGCTTTGCTAATAGGGCGCAACACGACAATGGCCATTCCGAATAATAAGGTAGCAAGAATTACCATTCCTATTGCTCCAAAACTGTAAGCAAACCCTGCGATTCCAGACCAAATAGCGACACCAATATGCATCATGGTGATTCCCATAGACATTAATACGCCACGATGAGTTACCGATAATTCAGCGATATAGCTTTGTAAGGCCGGCGATCCGATCCCACCTGCCATCGACCAAAACGCTAACAACAAAAGCAGAATAGCCCAATGCTCTGTGGGATAAGAATAAAACCCGACACTAACAAGCAAACATACAATCAAAGCAACTCTCATTATTTGACGTCCATTGCCAAAACGCTGCATCAAACGGGGCATCAACATATTGCCAATCACACTTATTACCCCCAAAATGGCATATAAGCTCCCCACTAACCACATTGATACATTTAAGCTGTCACGTAAGTGCTGGCCAATAAGATTAAACAAACCAATACCGCCACCGAGACCAAAGCACATAGCAAGCAAGGCGCCTGCCGCACCTGGAATCGCCCATATTTTAACAGGTTGCTCTTTACTTATGTTTTGTGGACTCACCTTTTCAACTGGTAATTTGTTAGCAGCTAGTATTCCAAGTAAAGCAGCTACACACCAAGCACAAACTCCAAGAACGATAAATGCAGCGCGCCAAGAAAGCCATTCAGCTAAAATAGCTCCCACTGCAGGGCTCGCTATCATACCCAGAGTAAGGCCAGCTTGAACCCAAGCAATCCGTTTTACAGCATCTGCACCTGAAGAATCAGCGGCAATTGCAAAGGCAATAGGTAGCATACCTGCACTGGCAAGCCCTGTAAGTACTCGGGTCGTTAATCCCCATTCAAATGTATCTACTAATCCGGTCGCAATCGACGCAGCACCAAATAGCAATGCCGCAGGTAATAGCACCCACAAACGACCATGGCGATCAGATAATGCTCCCAATACAGGTGCAACCATTGCCAAAGCCACACTGTAAGCTGTAATAAATAAAGTGACCCGCTCTGGCTCAACTCCTAAATCGTTACCGATTGGAATCAAGATTGGCCCTAGCATCAGTTCATCCGCGCCCACTAAAAAAGCAATAAAGAATAATAATATTTTTAATAACATAGCATTTAACCTTTCACTACTTCTGCATATTGGGTATTAATAATAGATTGAATGTCCACTATTCGGTCTGGCCAATCAGCAACAAAGCTCTGCTCGTGTGAAACGATAATCACTGTTCCAGTGTATTCCATCAAGGCTTGTTTAAGTGCAGCTTTTACTTCCATATCTAAATGTGTTGTCGGTTCATCAAGCACTAATAAATTAGTCGGTTTTAATGCTAAACAACATAGCTTTACTTTAGTTTGCTCACCACCACTTAGCGATTCAATGGGCTGTATTGCTAATTTCCCCGCCACACCAAAACGCGCAAGCTGCTCTCTTGCGGTCTTATCATCCAACCCATCGCACACCGATTTGAGCAAATTTACCGGTGTCGCTTCAGGATAAGACCAATACAACTCTTGCTCAAAATAACCCAACTGCAAAACAGGTGATAATGCAATCACTCCCGATAATGGTGCTAATTCTCCGACTAAGGTTTTTAATAACGTTGATTTACCAATACCATTAAAACCTGTAATCACCACTTTTTCGCCACGCATAATAGTAAGAGAAATCGCTGGCAATAATGGCCTAGAGTAACCAATTACCAGATCCAATGTTTTAAGCATCTCTTGCGCATTAGAGGTTGAGCTTCTAAACATAAACGTTATTGGCTTATTTTGCTTAGGAGGCACCAGCCGTTCGATACGTGTTAGTTGTTTTTTGCGCCCATTAGCAATGCTGGCATTCACTCCAGCTCCATTTTTTGCAATGAACAGCTCCAACTTATCGATATGCTTTTTTTGAGCTTGGTATTGCTTAATATAAGCCGCATCATCATTGGCTTTCTGAGCCATAGACTTTGCCACATTACCTTTGTATTTTCGGATAGTTTGTCTATCTATATCGCATATATTAGTTGCGATACTATTCAAGAAGGCTTGATCGTGTGAAACCACCATAAACGCACCTTCAAACTCATTTAAGTACTCTGTTAGCCACTTAATATGTATAACATCTAAATAGTTAGTAGGCTCATCCAACAAAAGCACATCAGGTAAAAGTAATAATATCCTCGCCAACATCACCTTATGACGCTGTCCACCACTTAATTTAGCAAGTTGAGTCTGCATTCCAAATGCCGTGATCCCGAGCCCTTCAGCCATAGCATTAATTTTATTATCGATCACATAAAATGACTGACTTTCTAACTTTGTCTGGATCATTGCAGCTCGATTAAGCTGGCTTTGCTGAGTACTTTTTTTTGAGCAAGCATAAATATCTAACATTTGCGCTTCGAGTAAATACAGCTCAGAAAATGCTGTTCGCAAATAATCATATACCGAGAGCAAATCATTCATTTGAGCATGCTGATCAAGATAGCCAATTTTAATTGCAGGTTGCCAAATAATATCGCCCTCATCAGGTAATAACTCTGCTTGAAGCAGTTTAAGTAGGGTGCTTTTACCTACACCATTTGCACCGGTTACACCAACATGCTCACCAGCTAAAAGAGTAAACTCAGCATTTTGATATAAAGCTTTATCACCAATGTGGTAAGTAACACTTTTTAAATTTAATAAACTCATTGTTTTTACACCAAAAAAACGAGGGGCGGTATATGACATACCGGCCCCTCGTTTCAAGAATCATCGAAACTTTGTTTATGATTTTTTCTAACCATCAAAAACAAAAAAGGCCGACGATGAAGTTCATCGTCGGCCTTTTTCTGTAATGATCAGATACAACTACCCCTCCCTTATTTTAGAGGGATCACGTTATACCTGATGAAGATTCAGAAAACATCAAGCTCCGAGCAACACTTCATCGTGATAGTGCGCGGAGCAAAGCCTCCTGACAAAGTTCTTGAATAAGATGTAAAACATTACAGATAACTATAAAATTGAATAGTGCGGATTCTAGCTAAATATCTTTTTTCGGTCAATAGTTGAGCTGCGACGTATCCAAAGTATGCCTCTTTTACAACTGCCGGCTTTGGTTGATCCCGGTTCATTTTTGCTAATTTACTTTAAAATAAGACATACAAGCTCACACCAATGCTAGGCCTGCGTTTTTATCAATGGGGTATCTTGGCTTTTTAAGAACTCAACGGCCTTTGCTTGATATTCTTTAATAAAAGATTCTGAGGTTAATTTTTCTACCGTTGATAAAGCAGACTTCGCATATCCAACAACTTTACTAAAAGAGCGAGGGTGCTCTTTTCGCATTTGTTGTGCTTCCTTAACACCAAGTTCAAAAAATGCTGTTATATCGATTTTATCACTTGAAGAAAAACCTCTGTTCTGGAAGTTGATCCCTTCAAGAGAGCCCTTTACACCCATAACATCATCCCAAAATGTTCCTCTGAGGCTTTCTGTATTACCGCTTGCTCTTTGTGTGTCCGACTCAAGTTTTCTCACCGCATCAACTATCCCTTTGAATTCATTGATCGACATATTACTAAAATCAAAGCCTTCAGGATTAAGCAGCGCACTATAGGGTGAGCTTTTTTGTGCTTCGCCAGTAAATGCAGCAATCGCTTCTGGTTCTGCCTCTACCTCTTTTTTAGCATCTGTCACTTGCTGCTGAGGAGCTATCGGCGCTTTGGGTTGATTTGTGGTAGTAAGACTTACCGCTTGATGAATATTAAAATTGATTGTCATAAAAGTTCCTTTTTTAGTTGTTCTGCATTCAAGTATTTCTGTATCGGCTGACTTACTTATTAGTTTAGGACTTATTTTGGGTACTTTACCTAAATCATTTTGCTAGACAGATATCGCCATATATACATTGTAGCCATGACGAAAAAAGCCTGTATTTCTGGCACGTTTATTAGCTACTCTGTAGGGATTAGTGGTTTTAAAAATGGCTTTGATGAAAATATTCGGCCCACTAGTTAGAACGAAGCGAAGTTGTTCATTGATTTAGCTAAATAAAAACCATAGCACGACGGCTAAAGTAACTCTATCTGACTTCAGGTTAGAGAAAAACGATAGAAACAGGCAGCGCAGCACATACTTTTGAGCTAATAGGTATTTACTAATTTATCTAAAAATAAATAGATCTTTTGGTTCATAGCATCATAGTCATGAGCAAGTAATACTTCTGGCTCCTCAACAAAGCGGTATTTTGCAGTTTCACTAAGATCATCATGCTCAATTAGCAAGGCTACAACCTCTTTAGTTAGCTCCATATGACATTGAAAACCAAATACTCGCTCATTATAAGCAACGATTTGCCTTGGGCAGCCCTCGCTATATGCGATGATCTTTGCATCAGGTGTCAGCCCCGGCATATCATTGTGCCAATGACCGACTTCTAACACTTTATCGAAGTGCTCAAACAAGGGGTGCACTAAACCTGCTGGTGTTAAAGTAATTGGAAATTTACCAATCTCACGCTCAGGACTATGTTCATAATGAGCACCTAATGCTTCACCAATCAACTGAGCCCCTAAACAAACGCCAAGTACAATTTTCCCAGCAGCAATCGCTTTTAAGATTAGGGCTTGCTCACCTTTTGCATCAAAATAAGGGCATTGTTCAATTGTTGTATTAGGACTTTGAGGGCCACCCATTACAATTAAAATATCAATATCTTTAATCGCATCTAACAGAGGGCTACCTTCATACACCTTAGAATAACTAATAGTATAACCCTGCATTCTAGCCCAAGTTTCGTATGCACCTGGCGCTTCAAAATACTCATGGATAATAAAGTGAATATGCATTTTTTTGCCTTTTAAATAACAGAGGCTCACGATGATATACCAAATCAGAGCTATGCGTTTTATACTAACAGACACAAAACATCGATAAACCGCCACCATGCAAGCTAACGAGCTAATCCAAAGTTATACTCATAAACAGCTAATAACAAAAACAATTCATATGCCTGCTGGTTACGTTGATGATTTTCACTCACACCCATGGCATCAAATAGTGTTCCCATTTAAAGGTTTACTACAATCAAGCATTGGTGGTAAAAGCATAATCGTGCCTCACAATGCAATGCTATACATACCCGCAAACACGTCTCATAAATCTGTAGCAGTCACGAATACTGAGTTTTTAGCCGTTTATCTTAATCCTGATGTATGGGTAGAGTATGCAAGTGAAGCTAAATCCTGCCTTGTAACTCCATTCATTAAACAGCTCATATTGCTCTTGTTTGAAAATGATATGAGCCAACAATCAGAATCCAATACTACTCATTTATTACTCGTGCTCAGAGATCAAACTGTCATGGCTAATAGTTATGACATCCCATTATTACTGCCAACCGATAAACGCCTGCTAGCAATTTTCAAACAACTCAAGCAACAACCTGATTTGTCATTCACGCTAAAAGAATGGGCTAAAAAAGTAGGGGCATCAGAACGCACTTTATCGAGAGTTTGCGCAAAAGAATTTAATCAATCTTTCTCATTGTGGCGGCAAAATATAAGACTCGTTTTATCTTTACAACTTTTGGATTCAAAGAGGTCGATTCAAGATATTGCATTAGAGTTAGGCTATACCTCTGATTCAGCTTACATTTACGCATTTAAGAAATTATTTAATCAGACCCCGAGTAAATATCGTCGCGATAGCTTAGCTCATAACTTAACGTTGAAAATTTAAAAAATCATTTAGAACTACTGGATGCATAATAGGACTTTTTATCGATAAAATATCGAAAAATTAAGTACCTGCTTGTATTACAGGTTTTTATTAAGCTGAGCTTCTAGCCGAATGCGTGTATCTTGTAAGTAATCTACATAAGGGTATGAGCCGTCTGCAATCGCTAAAGCAGATTCCACCTTTTCAAGAGCTTGGCGAGTATCACCTTGTATTTCATAGCCATAAGATAAAGCTGAAAGCGCATCGACTGATTTGGGGTGGTTTTTTATATTGTACTTAAACACCTCAATAGCACGGGTAAACTGCTTGCTGCCCGTTAAGTTATAACCGAGTGATCTAACAGCGCGATCTGGGGGCGATATCTGCTCACCCCATTGTTGAGATAAGTTTTGATAATAAGCATCAATAGACGCTACATCGTCAGTTAAAGCACTGATTGGCATTTGTTTAGGTAAAAATAAGTTGTGATAGGCATTAAATGCCCCAGCAACGGAAGTCAGGTTATGCGACACACCATCAAACGCATCACTAAAGAAGCGTAGCCCCTGCACTTTATGCGATTGTATAGCTTGCTGCAATTCATCGTACCTTTCGCGCATGATGCCGGCTTCTTCGCCAATATTGATGTAAACGTAACTGTTAAGCTCTTTCGTTTTAGCTATAAACGACTTTGTGCTTTTTACCGATGCGCCATAGTTCCACCAAACTGCAGGGCTATAAGCAATATGCGCTTGGAATAACTCAGATTTGGCCTGCAACGCATATAACGCAAATACACCACCCGCAGATGCGCCAGAAATCACTTTATAATTATGCGTACGATAATTCTTATTAACTAAAGGAATGAGCTCTTGTTCAAAGAACGCTAAAAACTTATCAGCACCGCCCCCTTCACCAACTGGGCCCTGTGGCTCCTTGTTCACGGTAGGATACATATCTCTAAGTCGATTAGTGTTTTCAATAGCGACAATAATAACCTCAGGCGCACGATTATCATTTTGTAAACGCTCAATAACAGCACTGGCAAGCGGTATATTACCCGCTCCATCTAGGCGATATATAACAGGGTATACCTTATTTGGCTCAGCTTGATAGCTCTTTGGTAATTGCACTGTAACTGTGCGCTCTTCATTTAAAACAGCCGATTTAAATGTATGCGTGTGCACAGAGTAATCTGTACTTTGTTGTTTAGTGTTAGATTGTGCAAAGGTATTTTGTGAACTAAAAACAAAAAAGCTAACAAAACACAGAGTGGTGAGTAAACGCATAACTAATCCCTTAGAGAATAATGAGTTACTTAAGCTAACAGAGTTTCAGGCACAAAAAAAGCGCATAAAGCGCTATTTATCGTCTTTAGTTTTATTTTCGAATATTTCGAATGTTGACATTGTTGCGAATATTTCGGATACTCACCGCATTGTACAATTTGCACTCGAAAATAGTAAGAGAGAAAAAATGAATACAGCTACAAAATTACCCAGTGCTGAAGAAATAGCACTCGCTAAGCTTGGTAGCCAAGAGCTATCAGCTGTTATACAAGCCAATGGTGAGGCGCAAAGAATTAATGTGGTTGATAAGCTAGGTAAATCTCACGAAGTAACAATTCCTGCAAGCGCATTAAATATGATGATCGAAGTACTTACTCAGCTAGGGCAAGGCAACTCCGTTAGCATTACCCCCATTCATGCAGAGCTAACAACGCAAGAAGGTGCTGATATGCTGAATATGTCACGCCCAACATTTATAAAACTCCTTGATTCACAAGAAATCCCATTTACTCGCACGGGGAATCGTAGGAAAGTCGCTTTTGCCGATCTTATGCAATATAAACAACGCCTAGAAGAGCAGCGTTTAGCATCACTTGCTGAATTATCTGCATTAGATCAAGAAATGGATATGGGCTACTAATGTCATCATATACGGTAATCTTAGATGCATGTGTTATGTACCCCGCACCACTTCGTAGCTATTTGATGTATTTAGCCAATACAGGTTTATTCCGAGCTCGATGGACAGAGCAGATACATGATGAATGGACTCGTAACCTACTTAAGAACAACCCAAGTATTGAGCATAAAGCACTTGAAAGAATCAAAACGCTCATGAATGCTAACGTTCCTGATTGTTTAGTTGAAGGCTATGAGCCTTTAATTAACGGACTATGCTTACCCGACCAAGATGATAGACATGTAGTTGCAGCAGCCATTAAAGGCCAAGCAGAATCGATTATTACTTTTAATTTAAAAGATTTCCCAACACAAGAACTTGAGCCGCTCGGTTTAACAGCGATCCACCCTGATGAATTCTTATGTGATATGTTCGAATTAGACAGCAGCGCTTGCGTAAAAGCCGCTCAACAGCAACGAAGTTCATTGAAAAAGCCACCCATGACGCAAGAAGAGTTTTTAGCCTGTTTACAAAGACAAAAACTACCAAGCTTTGTATCAAAACTAAAACGCTTTAGTTTGATGCTTTAGTTATGGCTTTCATTAAAATAAGCAAAATTGCAGTGATTGAACTCCTATTTGATTAAAGGAAAAAAGAAAAACGCCATTTATTCACGATCATAAAATAGCCGCTAGTGAGACCCTCTGACGATAGTCTTTGCATATCATTGCTAAATTAGCTAATTTAGCTTAATGGTTAAAATCTAATCCTTATCAATGTCTAATAAAGCGATTTTCAAGCAAATAAAACAGGCTTTTGCTGAAGCACCTCGTAACCAGTACACGGCTGAGCTTCACCTACAAATGATTAAATTTGCTGATGAGTTAAAGCACATCACGGCGAAAGAATTTTGTGAGGAAATGGGGTTAAAGCAAAGTCAGGGCACAGAGTTCAGTAAAATGCGAAATTTGACCGCAAGACTTAAGGCCACAGGCTTGAATACAGAGCTAATTTAATTTCAAGGAAGGTTTATGAACAAGCAAATTCAAGTAGAAGTCCAGGTAGATCATTTAGATAAGGTATCCAAGGCCAACGCTCTAAATGCTATATCTGAATTAGTATGGAATGCAGTAGATGCAGATGCCAACAAAGTCGAAGTCTTAGTAGATGCTGATGATATAGGACTATCTGGTATACATATTAAAGACGATGGTCATGGAATTCACTATGATAAAGCGTCAACCTATTTTAAGGGCAACTAGACTCAAATTGACTAATTGTATAAATGCACTTTAGTCAGCCAAAAGAAGAAAACTTGCAAATACACGTTTTTAAAATCAAGGAACAATATGGTGGAACTATGAGCCAAGAAGAAGAAATTTGGAAAGAGCGTAGAATAGAGCAGTCATCCAGAGCCGACGACCATCGTGAAGCATACGACAGAGATGAAGCTAGGTTAATTCACTCATCGGCATTTAGGAGACTACAATCTAAAACTCAGGTACTAGGGTTAGGGGAAAGCGACTTCTATCGGACTCGGCTAACTCACTCTATGGAAGTGGCACAAATAGGAAGAGGGATCGTACAGTATCTGAGTAAGAAAAATGTAGAAAACGCCAATAAGCTACCACCAAAAGAATTAATCACTGCTATTTGTCTAGCACATGATATTGGGCATCCACCATTCGGACACGGCGGTGAGGTAGCTTTAAATTACTGTATGAGAGATTATGGTGGATTTGAAGGAAATGGACAGACTTTAAGAATTCTTGGGACTTTAGATAAATATCTTGAAGGATATGGCTTAAACCCAACACGCAGAATGCTACTTGGTGTATTGAAATATCCGGCAGCATATAGTTCTTTACTTAATGACATGGCTTATGATGCAAAGACTAAAGACACACCGAACTGGTTATTTAAAGCCGCGAAACAAAAACCGCCAAAATGCTATCATGATGATGATAAAGACATTGTAGAGTTCATCCTCGAACCTTTCTCACAGGAAGAGAAAGAAAAGTTTACTGCAAGCATGGAATACAAGCCAAAGAATGATGAGGATCGCCGTTCTCCAGAAACCGAGCATAAACTTACAAAATATAAATCATTAGACTGCTCAATCATGAATCTAGCAGATAACATCTCATACAGTTTGCATGACTTTGAAGATGCCTTGTCTCTGGAACTTATCCGTCAAAGTGATTGGAAGCGCTACTTTGAAGAAGAAGTAGGTGGCAGGCAAAGAAAAGAGTTATTTGCGAAAATTAGTACCATGCGACCAGATTGTGCGTATGACAAAATTACAAAAGATCTTTTTGAGTCAAGCTATACACGCAAAGACGCTATAGGTTCTCTAGTAAACCTAATGATTAGTAATACCCAAATAGTCGAAAATGACTCCCAATGCTTAGAGCCTCTCTTAAGATTGAATGTTGAGCTCATTTGCGATGTTGAGAACCTAATGAAAGCAATATTTGATTTGGTTAAGAAGCTTGTTATCAACAATGAAAATGTCCAACAGCTTGAGTTCAAGGGCCAAAAACTAATAATTGAGCTCTTCGAGGTATTGGCAACAGATCCTGAGAGGTTCCTACCCAACAAAACTAAAAAAATTTGGGAAAACGCAGCCAAATCAGTACTTGATGGGCTATCGAAAGAAGAACAAGAGAGACTATCAGTTAAAGACCTAGTAAAGCGTAAGCAAATGAGGGTAATTTGTGATTTCGTTTCTGGAATGACAGACGAATATGCAACAAAGTACTATGAAAAGCTTTTCACTCCTAGCAAAGGCTCTATCTTTGACCATCTATAGTTTTAGGCGGTCCAACTTTTGAAAATTGGACCCATTAAGAAAATAACCAGTATGATACTTTATTGTATGGGGTGAAACTTTATTGTTCACCCACAAAAAAAGCGCTTGCGCGCTTTTTCTTACTCAACTGTAACCGATTTTGCTAAGTTACGAGGTTGGTCAACGTCGGTGCCTTTAATGACCGCTACGTAGTACGAAAGTAACTGTAGTGGGATTGTATATACAACTGGCGCTATCACGTCATCAACATGATTTACGTTGATCACACGCATGGTTTCGTCTGACTCAAAGTGTGAGTCTTTATCAGCGAATACATAGATGATGCCGCCGCGAGCACGGACTTCTTCTACGTTTGATTTAAGCTTTTCAAGCAATTCGTTGTTTGGTGCTACAACAATAATTGGCATGTCTGCGTCAATCAATGCTAATGGACCATGTTTAAGCTCACCTGCTGCATAGGCTTCTGCGTGAATGTATGAAATCTCTTTAAGCTTAAGTGCGCCTTCCATTGCGATTGGGTATTGCGACCCGCGACCTAAAAACAGTGAGTGGTGTTTATCAGCAAACTCTTCTGCAAGGTCTGCAATGCCATCAGCCAATAGTAGCGTTTCTTCTAATTTAGCTGGAAGCAATTTAATAGCGTTAACAATCGTACTTTGATCTAAGCCTTTCTCTTGCGCAATAGACGCAGTAAGCATTAACAAACCAACAAGCTGTGTAGTAAATGCTTTAGTAGAGGCTACACCAATTTCAGCACCGGCTTTGGTCATAAAGGCAAGGTCTGATTCGCGTACTAGCGATGAGCCTGGTACGTTACAAATAGTCATTGACCCCATATAGCCTTGCTCTTTAGCTAAACGAAGCGCAGCTAAAGTATCAGCCGTTTCACCCGATTGAGAAATAGTTACTAGCAGGCTATTTTCGTGTACAAACGACTGACGGTAACGGAACTCAGAGGCAATTTCTACGTTACAGCTAACACCTGCAAATTGCTCAAGCCAGTAGCGGGCAACCATACCTGAGTGGTAAGACGTACCACAGGCAATAATTTGTACGTGTTTTACATCTTTAAATATTTGCTGAGCGCTTTCACCAAAGGCATCAATCGCTACGCGGTCGTCGTTTAAACGTCCTTCAAGGGTGTTACGTACAGCAAGTGGCTGTTCGTAAATCTCTTTAAGCATGTAGTGACGGTATTCACCTTTACCTGATGCATCTTGTGTGATGTTTGATTCAATGACTTCACGTTCAACGGCATTGCCGTCTACATCAAAAATTTCCACACTGTTACGGGTGATACGCGCTACATCACCTTCTTCAAGGTAGATAAAGGTACGAGTTACTGGTAATAATGCTAATTGGTCAGAGGCAATAAAGTTTTCGCCAAGACCTAAGCCAATAACTAATGGACTGCCTGAACGGGCAACAATAATTTCATTATCGTTGGCTTTATCAAATACTACTGTACCAAATGCGCCATCAAACTGCTTAACCGCAGCTTGTACTGATGCAAGCAAAGTGGTGTGTTGCTGGCGAAGTTGATGAATTAAATGCACCATTACTTCGGTGTCGGTATCTGATAAAAACTCGTAACCATCGCCTTTCAGCGCTTCACGTAAGCTGGCGTGGTTTTCAATAATACCATTGTGCACTAAGGCAATTTCGCTGTTTGAAATATGCGGGTGCGCGTTTGCTTTCGTCACGCCGCCGTGAGTTGCCCAGCGAGTGTGTGCAATACCGGTAGTACCTTTTACGCCAGCTTCATCAAGCGCGTTTTCAAGGTTAACTACTTTACCCACTGCTTTTACGGTATTAAGTGTATTACCATCTAAAAGTGCCACACCAGCTGAGTCGTAACCACGGTATTCAAGGCGCTTAAGGCCTTCAACTAAAATTTTATTTACTGGGCGTTCTGCAACTGCCCCAACTATTCCACACATAATTTCTCCTTTTGTACATGCCAAAGCGTCAACTTTGGGTTTGTATGTGTTGTTTAATATTTAAATGAACATCACAGGTGTTGTCGGCCTGTAATAAACACGAATTTTATAGCTCAGCGCAGATCAACTGCACACCACACGCTTGTATTGCTTGGCGAGTATCGAGTGCTAAGTTGCTGTCGGTGATAAGCGTAGTCACTTGCTGCCAAGGTAATTCTAAATTAGGGATTTTTCGGCCGATTTTTTCTGACTCCACCAGCACTATAACTTCACGAGCAGCGCCCGCCATAACTTGGCTTAGGCCCACTAGTTCATTAAAGGTAGTAGTACCACGCTCAACATCAATGCCATCTGCACCAATAAATAGCTGATCAAAATCATAAGAACGTAAAACACTCTCTGCAACCTGCCCCTGAAACGATTCAGAATGCGGGTCCCACGTACCACCGGTCATCAAAAGTGTTGGCTCGTTTTCCAGCGCCAATAAGCGATTAGCCACTTTAATTGCATTAGTCATCACTACTAAACCGCGCTTATTACCCAGCTCGGGGATCATTGCTGCTGTAGTACGACCACTGTCGATAATAATGCGGTTATGATCTTTGATTAGTGCTGCTGCGGCTTTGGCAATCGCCACTTTACGTTTTGAATCAATATCATCGCTTACAATTTCTTGCGGCAATGCTATCGCGCCACCATAGCGGCGCAGTAATAGTCCGCTTTTTTCAAGCGCTGTTAAGTCTTTACGAATGGTTACTTCAGAGGTTTGAAACTGCTCAGCTAAAATATCTACGGCTACTTCACCTAACTCATTAACTTGAGTAAGAATAAGGTGACGACGTTGCTGGGTGTTTCGTTTAGTCATTAAGAAAACCATTTAAGTTTCGTTTCGAAAGTTACGAGATTTTAAACGAAACTATGAAAATGGCAAGGTGTAGATCAAAAAAAGCGCAATATGCGCTTTTAATTGGTCAGGGAAATTCTATTGAGGGCTTAGCAATTCTCCACTCAAAATACATTTAACAATGGCATGCTGTCGGTTTGTACTGTTTGTCTTTCTAATACAATTTGTTAAATGGAAATCAACGGTTCTTTGGCTAATGCTGAGTATTTGGCTGATCTCCCAAGAGGTCTTTCCAATAGAAGCCCAACGAATACATTCTTTTTCACGTCGCGTAATTTTTACAGCCTCAAGATTTGTTGAGCGTCGATAAGCTTCAAATATTTCAACTAAAAAAATTCGCCAATAATCCCCTAGCATTTTCACTTTACGAGGTTCAGCGCCTAAATTTGACAATTCCAACACTAGACAAGCAAATTTATTTTTATGTAAACCCGTAGGAATTATTAATACCGACTCAAAGCTGCCAATTAACTCACTAAGCTGAATTGCTCTTGTTTCATTTAAGCAATAATGAAGCAACCCCTTACGGGAATGAACATCATTCAAAAAAGAGTCATCAAGTTCACCGAAATAATGAGTATTAAACTTAAATAAATCAGAGAAATCAAAAATAATAAACCCTGCTTGAACATAGCTATAACAATTTTTTATATCTTCAAAAAAACCATTAAAGCTATGTATTGAGTTTATAAGCTCAATTCTAGAATGTAGTTCATTCATATTTATCATATGCAAAACTCGATTTAGACTCATCTTTACAGAGTATAGGAAATACGACACAAGAAGAACTTGGCGAGTCATTACCAATAATTTGAGTGTTAATACCTATGTACGAGTCAGCGGAATATATTACTGTTAAGAAAGTAAAAATAGCTGTATAGATAAATGATGCCTTATATATATTATTCATCGTGGTGTAGCCCCTAATTCATGTTGTAGTTATATTGTTCACATTAAATTTGAGCTACACGATAGATTTTATCAATAATAATGAGATAACTTTTCTATAACTTTACAAAAACAAAATATAACCTATTGAATGTTAATGGAAATAATTTCACTAGTTCTACCACCTAAACTTTCAACGATAATTAAACCATTCACCTTGTCCACATAAAACCTTGGTCTAATCACACTAAAGTCAAACGTTTTTGACTTTAGGCTAGAAGTATCTACATCATTTAAGTCTATTTCATAGAAGGTCGTATTTATCAAATTATGATTACTCCATAATACTTTACCGTTTATTACAGCCCAATTCGTGTTTGTCTCAGTGGACATGCTTACCGGCATTGAAGTCATCGTTTCTTCATTCGCATCAAACCGTGATAACCTCCCCGTATTATCACCTAATACATATCCCCCTTCAAATTGTCGAATAAAGCGGTAACCTTTAAAGATAAGGTTTTTAGTTTTTTCTTCAATAACATACTCAAATACTTGCCATTCACCATTACTTTTTCGCGTATATAGAATGGATTTTTCATTTAATGAAAGAGTAACATCGCCAATCAACTCATCAGCCTTAGAGAGGTATGTCAGGCTATTATCAAACGTATTAAGAATTGTTATGCGGTCTTGAAGCTTTAATAATACATATTGTCCAGACAGAGAGGCGCCGAGCAACTCTAGTGGGTTTTCAGTGCTCATTAGTGTTGCTTTTTTCGTAACCTTACTTTTTTCATAAAAAATTAAGGAGCTAACACCTCCCTCATTTATTACCGTCCAGATTTTGTTACCTAAAGGTTGATACGCAATAATGCTACTATCTTGCTCAGGTTGTTTTTTTTGAATCATTTCAACATTTTTAAAATCACTTAATGGCAGCTTTTTCTCTATCAGAGTATTGATAATATCATTATCTCTGATAGCTAATAGTGTATTTGGGGTTACTCGTTCTAATGCGATAAGGCCTTTGTTTTTATCGATAATAATATTTGAATCACCTGTTTTAACATTTATTTTAGCTAGCTTTTTATCATCTAATAAAATGATATGCTCATCATCAAGCCAATGAACATCATAGATAGTTGTATTTTGATCATGGTGAAAAAGAGTTCTGCCAGTCTTTAAATCGTGTACTCGAATAGAATTACGCTTACTACCCAAATAAATTCGCAGTACAACCAACTTACCAGAGTCTGGAGAAATATCCGCACGACTATCATGAAATCCTTTTTGAGGAACAGAAGTAATCTCTTCAAGCAAGCCTTTTTCAGAGTTGAATTTATAGATAAGTAATGCACTTTGCTGATCTTTTTGCCCAGAAAAATAAATTACGTCATTTTCATTTTTGTCGATAAACACATCTGTGATGAAATAAAAATCAGCTACTAACGTACCTACTCCATGCGCTTTATTTGTTAGATCTATCTGCTTTAATAAAGCAATATCACCTAAATTATCGGAAAAGTACAAGCGCTCCCCATCATTAGAGAAAACCAAACCTGTAGGCAGGGTTGTATTATCTACAAGCACCTCTATAGTCTCTGTTTTCTGGTCTTTTAAATAAATATGATAATTCTTTTCATGACTTAATTTACTAGTGAATGCAATGTATCGACCTTCACTGGAGGCTGCAAAGGCTTTTTTGTCTGAGACGACAGTATTTACCACCCTAGCAGTAACTGAAACTTCATCGACATTGTATTTAAATAAAAGATAAGCTAACGAAAGAAAAAGAATCGCTATTGCAATAAGGTAAAAATAGACCTTAGCTTTTTTAACATTCTTGTGCTCTGTTTTTTCTATACTTGTTTGTTTTTCTTCTATAGGGGAAGGAATTGTTGATACAGGACAAATTAATTTATATCCACGTTTAGAGAGCGATTGAAGATACTTAGGATCTTTATAATCATCATTCAAAATTATGCGAAGTTTACTTATAATTCGCCTTACTGCGGCATCAGAAACACAGCGGTCTTTCCATAAGTTATCATGCAATTCATCCATTGAAATATAACGCTCATGATGCTCAATAAAATACATCAATACGGCAAATACTTTTGGTTCAAGTACAACTAACTGCTCATTAATTTGAAGAGACATCTCTTCAGTGTCCAAACAGTACTCACCAAATTTAATCAACATAGCATTTGCCACTTACAAACCTTAACAGTCCCTTAACGTTCATTATAATAACGTACTGCAATAGTAATTACCATAAAGTTTAATGCATTGATTTAAATGAAAGTTACATTTTGGTTACGTAGATATCATCGCTTAATTATTGCAAAAAAAAAACGACCTTATACGCTCAATTTTAACCCCAACATTATAAGGTACAAGCAATGCAGAACAGCATAAAAAATGAAAAACATGCCATAGCAGCCCACAGAACAAATGATGGATTAATAGAAATCACCAATCTTGAGTTACTTGATGCGTTTGTTGGAGGATTTATAAGCCCTGAAGAAGTTTATTGTCACGTGAGTGATAATGATGAGAAATCTACAACCACGACAAGCCAAGAAGGCATCAGTTAATGAATACTGAAACTTGCAAGCCGTATAAACCAAAACTGAAGCGTTTGGGTGAAAAAAGAGCTCTAATCTCTTTATCGAACCTCGAAGACTGGTGTGAAGAAATGTGCCTTGCGTTTGATAGGGATGTTCTTAATCAAAACTCAAGCTCCAACAAAACCCTACATTGGTTGTTTAATGCCTATCCTCTTATTTTAGCCTACCAAGGAAAAACACAAGAAAGTGAATTGTTTTTACACAGAGTAATAACTTATTGGTCAGATAAATTTTTACAGGATAAAAACAATCAAAATCTTATCAACTTAATAGATCCCACAATCAACTTATTACGTCTTTATAAACTGACAAATAAACACTCAGCATTCCTAAAGCTGATGGGTGAAGCCGCTATTCTAGATAATACAGGCAAAGCAAAACTAGGGCCTATAAGTGTAAACAAAGAAATACTAGGTGAGCAATGGAATACATTGTATGTAGCTACACTCGATGAAACTTTAAAACATTACCTCTTAAAATCAAAATATAATGAAGTTCTTAAACTTAAAGAAACGATACCGCAATATTACAGGGAAAAAAATTTATATATAGAAGCTGAAATTGTAGCCCTAATCAGCTTAGAAAGATTTGAAAACGCAATGCAACTTTGCTGGCGTCAAATAAATAAAAGTACGTGTATAAAAAGTGGCGTATATAGCTATCGTTTATATGAAGCTTTCAAATCTATGGGGCTAGCAGTTAAAGCTGAAACAGTAATGAAACACTTAATTTCAAATATGGAAAAGACCCCCTTAGATTCTTTGTCTAAACTAAATTTCTCTTCATGTATTATCGAGGAAAAAAAGCTATCTATTGAATCTCTATTAGTAAAAAAAACACTGAATCAATATGAAAATATAAAAGATGAATTTAATTACGGGATGACTCTTTGTAATTTGCAATCTAATCACCCAACTAATCAAAATAAAGAAAAAATACTTAAACTATATGAGAAAACGGATTATAAAATATTAAAAAATAGAATTGAAATTTTATTTAACATCAAAAACAAAAAAAAACCGACTTCGAACGTTTGGCTACCTAAAATATCAAACCATTTAAATGAGATTATTGTATAAACCTCGTAGTTATTACAGTTATCTATTTCTTTTTTTAAGCTCATACTAACTTCACCCCATTAAGGGGAAACAACAATTTAAAGGAGCATAAAATGAGCAATAAATTTGAAAATATAGAAAGTGAAGAAATCAAGCTAAATGAGTTAGGTGAAGTAGAGCTAAGTGAAGAACTTACAGATGCTGTTGCAGGCGGTTTCTCTCCAGAAGAAGAAGACGAAGAAGGTGATACAGGCTGTGGTAACACTATAAATGGCAGCTGTGCTGCTCAAAAAGAGCTGTAACTATCACGCAGACTACTTCTTCATAAAGGTAGTCTGCGCAAGCAAAACAATAGGGGGAAAAATGACAACTTCAATAGATCAGATTAAAGGTTTTTCTAAACAACAATTAGTAAACAGCCTCAGTAATGAAAAGTTTCAACTCATTATTTTTCCAACAGAGCAATGCAACTTTCGCTGTGTATATTGTTATGAGGATTTTAAAATAGGAAAAATGCCTCGTTGGTTAGTTGATGCAACTAAAGTTTTAATCAAAAACAAAATGCCTAAGTTAGAGTTTTTATCTTTAAGTTGGTTCGGCGGTGAGCCTTTATTAGCAAAAGAGATACTTTTTGAAATTGCTGAATATAGTCAGTCATTAGCTAAGGAAAACGGCTGTAAAGTCTATGGTGATTTAACAACTAACGGCTTTCTCCTTGATATAAAAACATTAACAAGACTTGTTGAGCTAAAGCAAAATAGCTTTCAAATATCCATAGACGGTGACAAGGAATCACACGACACAACTCGCTTAACTCGTAACGGGAAAGGTAGCTTTGACAAAATATGGGGACGCTTATTAGCTGCATCTGCAACAGATCTTGATTTTCATATAACCCTAAGGATTCATATTACCGACTTAAACCATGAAAGTGTTTTAAGCTTTTGTGAGCGTTATGATAAAGAACTTAAGGAAGATAGTCGATTCAGATTATTTTTTAAAGAAATTTCTAACTTAGGTGGTGACAATCAAGAAAAAATAAATGGCCTAATATCAAGAAAATCTGCAAAAGTATTAGCAAAAGAGCTCACAGAACGTTATTCAGGTAATAGCAAAAAAATAAATGAACTAGGTCATTACATCTGCTACGCAGGAAAGCCTAATTCATTAGGAATTAGAGCCAATGGTAATATCAATAAGTGTACCGTTGCTTTAGATGATGACAGAAACAATATTGGTAAAATTAATCCTGATGGCACACTAACATTGAACAATGAAAAATTTAGTACCTGGATAAAAGGCTTTACGACTCTTGATAGCTGGCAAATGGGTTGCCCGCTAAGCTATATGAATAACAATAGTGTTGTTGGTGACATTGCTATTAAAAAAGTTAGCTAGCTTATGTCTATTGTTAATATGTTCAGAAAAGAAGCCCTTAGAAATCAGTACAAGTCTAGTGATATAGGGAAGTCGCTTATAAAACAGCCTAAAATTATAAATAATTCTATTTCAGCTTTAATCGCAATTTTCGTATTTAGCTTTTTAGTTATTAATGTTCTAACTTTATCAACAAAAAGAAGTCTTGACGCCAAGGTCTCATCTGAACACTATACCCCGCTTATTTATAATGAAGTAGTGGTTATAAATAAGCACTTTGCGATAGATGGTGAGAGCGTTAAAAAAAATCAACAGCTACTTACTATCTCTAAGTTTGATAGTAATAGTAAGTTAGAAAAAGAGGTTATTCGCTCTCCTTCCGATGGTTTGTTTTTTCATTCTTTAATCGAAAAAAATATAATACAACCATTTGAACCTCTTGGTTACGTTTTAAGTACCACTTCAGAAAATGAGTTATCTTTTTGGATTTCTAGCAATAAAAATATGAGTATTAATGTAAAGGATAAAATTACCTTAATCGTCAATAATGATGAATTAAAAGGTATAGTCACTATGGTTATTGGTAGTAATAAAAATAATAAAGAACAAAAAATACATTTAAAATTAGAAACTAACAATTATTCAAAACTGTCACCTAACGCAGATATAAAAATACTACTCACTCAGCAATCAGAAAAAGCCCTTAACTTAATTAAATAGTGAAATTTAAATGCGTCTCACAGACTACATTGACTTTAAACCATCAAAACTACCTCTTTTCTTACAAAGTGAAGTAGCTGAATGTGGTATCACATGTATAGCTATGATTGCTTTTTATCATGGTTATAAAGTAAACATGCTTGCTATGCGACAACGTTACCCCGTTGGTACTCAAGGAATAACAGTTAAGCACATTTTAAAAATTGCAGATGATATTGGCCTATCTGGGCGAGTATTAAAATTAGAGCTTGGACAGCTATCTAAGCTAAGGGGACCTGCAATATTGCATTGGAACTTTAATCACTTTGTTACGCTTGCTTCAGTAAATAGAACTGGCATTGTTATCCATGATCCCGCAAAAGGAAAAGTTAAACTAGATTGGCAACAAGTCTCTGAAGCATTTACCGGTATTGCAATCGAGTTAACTCCAACACCTGCATTTACTGTAGCCGATGAACGAGTGAAGATGCCGCTCAGAGCATTCATTGGCAATATTGAAGGACTCGCATCCTCATTATTTAAGATATTTGTTGTAGCCTTGATTTTGCAATGCTTCCTCCTAATATCCCCCTACTATATTAGAATTGTAATTGATCATGGTATCCCTCTTTCAGATGGCGGGATATTAATATGGCTGTTAGTTGCTTTTATAGTCGTTACTTTACTAACAACTTTTAGCAATATTATTCGCTCAGCCGCCATTTTATATTTAGACAAAAATTTGGGCTTTCAAGTAAAAGCGAACATCCAGCGACACCTATTACATTTACCCCTTTCGTTTTTTGAATCTCGCCATGTTGGCGATATTAAATCTAGGTTTGAAGCATTTAATGAAGTCCAAAGAATGATAAGTCGTGGTTTTATTTCTGCCATTGTCGAAGGCTTGCTAGGCATAACAACTTTAATCATTATGTATACTTACTCACCAGCTCTTGCTTTAGTATCTTTATCATTCCTCTTATTCACATTATTGCTTAGGTTATATTTAACCAACAAAGAAAATAAGCATTTAGAGCAAGTTTTATCTAAACAAGCAAAAGAAAACAGTCATTTTTTAGAAACTATCAGAGCAATTATGCCCATAAAATGCTATGTAAAAGAAAGTACCCGACTTTCTTCATGGCTCAATTTATTTGCAGATACTACAAATGAAAATATTAAACGTGAAAAAGTCACGATTACTGCAGAAATTAGCCAAGATTTAGTAAGTAAAATAGAGTATCTAATTGTTATATTTATTGGCGCGACATTAATAATCAATAAAGAATTTACTATAGGGATGTTTATTGCTTTCCTAGCTTATAGACAACAATTTTCGAGCAGCACACAAACTCTGGTAGATCATATATTTAAGTTCAAGTTAGCCTCAACTTATTTACGGAGAATGTCTGATATAGTGATGCAAAACCAAGAGCAAGAAAATACCTCACTGACAATAACCAAAGAACAAGCAAAAGGCCACATTGAAGTACGCGACCTGCATTTTCGATATTCAACATCCTCTCCTTGGTTATTTAAAGGAATAAACTTTAAAATTGATGCCGGAGAATCGGTGGCTATCATAGGTCGCTCTGGGTTGGGTAAATCATCGCTCCTAAAATTAATGACTGGATTAATCAAAGCAGAGCGAGGTGATTACTTGTTAGATGGACACTCGATAAAAATGCTTGGCATGAGAAACTTTCGCTCAATGTGTGCAACGGTAATGCAGAATGATCAATTACTAAATGGTTCCTTAATTGAAAATATCTGCTTCTTTGAGCCAAAACCTGATCTAGATAAAATCACAGAAGCCATTAAAGGTGCTGCTATATGGCATGAGATTCAAAGCATGCCTATGGGTTTACACACTCAAGTTGGTGATTTAGGTAGCTCATTGTCAGGTGGTCAAAAACAAAGATTGCTTTTGGCAAGAGCGCTTTACAGTCAACCAATCATTTTATTTTTAGACGAAGCAACAAGCCACCTTGATGCTGCTACTGAATTGCAAGTAAATAAATATTTAAAATCAAAAAAAATAACTAGGGTCAGTGTTGCTCATAGGCAAGAGACAATACAAGCAGCAGATAGAATAATTGATCTCGAAGAATTAATTAAGAACCAAACGTTAGCCCAAGCTGTGTGATTAAATACCATGGTAAGAATAACAAAAGGAATAACTATGAAATTTACATCCAAACTAATCTATCAAGGGTTGATAGGTTTATCTGTCGTTATGCTTATCTCTGGCTGGCAATTAGGCTTTGCAGATAATGCCGAAGTTATATCAAAAGACTCTGTCACCATTGCGAAGGTTGAGCGCGGTGATTTTTCAATTAAGGTTGATGGCTATGGTTCATTGCAATCAATCAATAAACGACTTCTCACAGCCACAAGTAATGCGGTGGTTGACGAAATAAAACTAAAAGCGGGTGCTGTGGTTAACCATGACACAGTGATCCTCACTTTAAATAACCCCGAGCTAGAAAGTAAGCTCCGCTTGGCGTTAGCAAAGCTTAAAAATGCCAAAACCCAAAAACGGCAAACCGTATTACTGCAACAGCGTGAGTTGTTAAATAACGAGTCAACCGTGTCAGAGCTAAAAGCACAATCTGAAATAGCCATGCTGCAAGTTGAAGCAGAACGTACACTGGCTAAATCAGGTATTGTATCGGGGATCAGCGCGAAGAAAAATGAGCTCGAAGCCAAACAGCTATCAAAGCGTATTAACCTTGAAGAATCTAAGCTTGATAAATTAGCACAGATGCAAAAAGAGTCGCTTTCAATTCAAGATGACTTAATAGCCCAAGCGCAAGACGAGTTTGATGTCGCCAAATTAATGGTAGAGCAACTTTCAGTTAAAGCGGGAATGAATGGTGTTATTCAACGCTTGCCTTTAAGTTTAGGGCAAAGTGTCAGTGCAGGCTCTGAACTGGCACTAATAGGGAGCCTCTCCCCTCTAGTTGGTGAAATAAAAGTACCGCAAATTCAAGCTCATTTAATTCAAATAGGTATGACAGCCCAAATTAGCACGTTGAATGACCAGGTGCGCGGCCAAGTAGTGCGTGTAGATCCTGTGATCAGCGACGGTGCTGTACAAATTGATATTGAGCTCGAGGTTTCTGAATCAGACACCATGAAACCCATGCAACAAGTAGATGCGACTATTTTTGCCGATGTACAAAAAGAGGTGAATTATATAAAACAACCAACAGGTGCAAGCGAAGGCAGTCATGGCTCATTATTTAAACTCACAATGGATAACAAAGCCGTTAAAGTTGAAGTGCAATATGGCAAAGCATCTGGCCAGCTCATCCAAGTGTTGTCAGGACTTGAGCCTGGTGAACAAGTCATTATTTCTACATTAGATATCCCCGCTGAAACAACAACAATAAAAATTGCTGGTTAAGGAAGAATAATATGAATACTGAAATTTTAAGAGTTAATAACCTAAGCAAGTCTTTTTCTAATGGCGAACAAGTCAGTCAAATTTTAAAAGGGATTAGCTTTACCGTGTACGACGGCGAGTTTATTTCTATTTCTGGGCCTTCTGGTTGCGGCAAGTCAACACTCCTTAACATTATGGGGCTGCTCGACCCCCCTCAAAGTGGTGAATATTACATTGACGGTTTACTCGTCTCTGATATGGACTCAAACCAACGTGCGAAAGTACGCGGTAATCGCATTGGCTTTGTGTTTCAATCGTTTAACTTAATTGATGAAATGACCGTACTTGAAAATGTCGCTTTACCATTAAAATATCGGGGAGACTCGCTATCTTCACGTCACGCAAGAGCGTTAGATTGCCTAGAAAAAGTAGGTTTGGCTGATAAAGCTGATTTACATCCGAATCAAATTTCTGGTGGTCAACAACAACGCGTATCGATTGCACGCGCACTAGCTGGCGATTCTGGCATCATGCTGGTCGATGAGCCCACAGGTAACTTAGACTCAAAAAACGGCGATGCAATCATGGCGTTAATAAAAGATCTTAATCAGCAAGGCACCACCATTGTATTGGTTACCCATGATCCCCGTTATGCCGATATGGCTACGCGCAATATCCAGTTAAGAGACGGTACTGTAGTTGCCCAAAACGATGAACTCGTGCCAAGCACACCTGCAAATGTAGAACAGGTTGCTCAGTCATGTTAAAAACTGCCTACAATACTTTTAAACGTGCCAAACAATACTATTTCACCACCGTTTTTACACTGGCACTTACACTGTCCATGGTGCTTAGTTCATTTAGCTTGGTTGATCTAGTGTTTTTCGCCCCACTACCTTATCAGCAGAGCGATAACTTATATTTGCTTGAAGGCACAATTAATTCTAAAGGTTATTCAGGGCCCGCTAGTAACTCAAAAATAATGAGCTACATACAGAGTGAAAATACCGTTTTTACTGATGTTGCTGCTTACCATCGATGGACTGACTACAAGCTACTAGATAAACCAACAAGACCTGCTGTGGACGTAATACTTGCCACACATAATTTATTTGATCTACTCGGCGTACAACCCAAACTTGGTCGGTTATTTAACAAAACAGAAGCACTCGGTACTCAGCAAATGTCGGTCGTATTAGGCTACCGCGCTTGGCAAACCCACTATAGTGGTGACCCGAATATTGTTGGTAAAAAAATACAGCTCAATCAACGTCGCTTTACCGTTGTTGGTGTCGCCCCCGATGATCTTATATTACCCACTTATAGCAATATAAATGATGCAATATGGCTTCCTATTGATGCAGACGAAGCTTTTAACCCTAAAACATCTAACGGTTTCATGGGCGCGTATAAGAGTGTTGTTAGATTTAAGCCCACAGCCTCAGAGCAAGAGATCACGGAACAATTAGCTGACTTATCACTTAAAGGTGCACAGTTACATGCCGCTGATATTTTAAAAGATTTTACTGTCAATGCGCGTGTTATTGCATTTAATGATGCACTTAGGGGTGACAGCGGTAAAATTGTATTAATGCTATTATTGGGTGTGTGCTTATTAATGCTCATTGCACTTATCAACCTTTCTAGTATGCAGCTCGCTAAAGCCATTACGCGCATCAAACCCCTTGCAATCAGCTTTGCATTTGGGGCAAGCAAAAAACAACTAATTATTGAAACGTTAAAACACAATATTTTACTTATTAGTATTGCAGTGTTACTTGCTTTAACACTTACTCAAATCGGCTTTATCGTTATTCAAAACCTAGCAGCTGACGCCATTCAACGTTTAGACACGCTTTCTCTTAGCTTTAATACTTTGTTATTTTCAGCTTTTCTAATTATTAGTATTGCCTCACTCTATTCATTTATAGAACTTAGTGTAGTGAAAGAGCAAAACTTAATGAGCAGCCTACAAAGCAGCGGTAAAGGCACGGGCAAGCAAATGAGTTCAGCCACCAGCCATTTACTTGTTGGTCTGCAAATTTTGTTTTCGTTTTTAGTATTAACCACTGCTAGCCACGTAGTTTTAGTAACACTTTCGGAAGCACTCAGAGATAACGGACTGGATACAGAAGGTAAATATTCATTAACAATAAACTATAGTAATGTCGATAAATCCGGCGAACGTATTAATTTACACAAAGCAATTAACCATAGGTTGCTGGCGCTTAATAATGTGAGCAGCTTAGCTGTGTCATCCGAAATGAGGCTGCCAAAAACGGTTAATGTCAATCAAATATATAACGAAGCTGGACAGTATATTGCCCAAGCACGTAATAGCTTAGTAACTGCCAATTACTTTACTGAACTTAACTTAACGATAACGGGTAATGGCTTTGCCAAAGGGGATGAACAATTAGAAAACCCACCGATCATTATCAATCAACGCCTTGCAGATTTACTTAATAAAAACAGTAATGAAGTACTAAACAGTAAAGTGAGTTTTGATAATAAAAGATATTACTCAATCATAGGTATTGTCAGCAACACCTATGTACCGGGCAGCCCTGAAAGTGAAGACTTTGAAGTTTTTACACCTAAAGATTACCCTGGTTGGCAACAATTTACATATTTGATTACTGTTGCAGATGAAAATAATGCAATTGCCCATATTCAACAAGCAGTATTAGAAGTAGATCAACGATTAGACATTAATAACATAGCCTCTTTAACAAGTATGTTTGATGAAAAAAGGCAACGTCACTTAAATGCAGCATGGCTGGCTATTGTGTTGGCATCAACATCGCTGCTGATGGTGTGTATTGGCATAAACGGTATTGTTAGCTATTTAGTTAAAGTGCGCAGATATAGCTTAGGCGTAAAACTTTCTATGGGGGCTGACAATTATAGGTTACTAAAAGAAAGCTTATTAGAACTCATGCAACCCATAATAATGAGCTTAGTGTTAGCCTTTTCGTTGGCATTTTTAATTATAGGCTATTGTATGTCATTACCTGGGGTTGACCTGCCTATAGACTGGTGGTTAACAACGGTCATTTGGCTGGGTTTATTAGCGATATCAGTACTTGCCAGCTTTTTTCCGATCAACCAAACGTTACGACAAGATCCAATAAAGGCATTACGAAATGAGTAAACTTTATCTTATTATAGCGTTATGCTTCATTGCCTCATCATACGTTGAAGCTATTGAAATAGATAATAGTAAGTGGGCTAATCTCATAGAGTCTACAGGGCAAGAAACTATTTCATTATCACCAAATGGGGAGCTGGTTTTATTTTTACACCAAATTGAATACCCATCTATTGAATATTTATCTCAACAGCGCGTCGCATTAGCTGGTCTGGATTTTTATACTGATTTATCGAGCAGAGTTGATACTGAACAATATAGCCGCGCAACTTTATTTAATCTTGCAACAAACGCTAGAGAAGAAATTAAGATTCTAGAAGGAGTGATTGTCGATTTTAATTGGTCTCCTGATGCTAAAAAAGTCGCATTTTTAATTCAGCAGGGTGCCAATACAAACCTATGGTTGTACGATATAAATAACAATGTATCTAACAAACTAACAGATCTCAATTTATCCACAAGTCTTGGCGGAAGACATCTGCGATGGCTACCTGATGGCCAAAGTATTGTCGTCAAGCAGCGAAATTTGCCAATAAAGACATCTGAATATATACGTAAAAAACCCAATTTGTTGTCATCTGAGCTGCAAAAAGATCAAGGGCGGACCCATCAAAGCTTATTAATAAATGACGAGATGAAGAATCAGTTTACATCTATCAATCAAACCAAATTAGTGAAGATAGACCTCAATGGTAAAGTTTCTACATTAACTAAAAGTGGCTTATTTAATGATTTTTCCGTCTCTCCTGATGGTAAGTATTTACTGTATTCGATGCCACCGAGTGAGCTGTCATCTTATTTACCTTATAAAAAATGGGGGAGCGCTTATAATATCGTTAATATAGAAGAGCCAACTATCACATACAGCTTACCCAATTTAAACGATAAAATTAATCTACCTAAATCTAAAGATAGCGTACCTATTGGCGCTAGGTTAGTTAAATGGCTACCATCAGAAGACTCAACTGTGACTTGGGTCGAAGCGAGTGATAGAGGTGACATGTCTTTAGCTCAAACTTACCATGATCACATCTACAAACTGGTAAGTCCATTTGACGAGAATAAAAAACTGGTGCATCAAGTAAAATGGAGAATTCACGATGTATTATGGGGCGTTTCAGGAATAGGTGTACTTCAAGAATGGCGCTATGATAGCAAACAGGCAAGAACTACCTTAATCAACGCCGAAACTTCTGTGAATTATTTAATCCATGAAAGAGATTATCGTGATAAGTTCAACGACTTTGGTGACCCACAGACTCTCCGTACGCCTGAAGGATATGAAGTTTTAGTTGAACAAGATAATTATTTATTTTTCTTTTCCTCAGGACAAAGTAAAGAAGGTATAAAGCCAATAGCTCAATCCTTTAATACATCGAATCACGTTGTTGAAACTATATTTTTAAGCAATGCTGACAATATAGAAATGCCCCTAAGAATCGCTAATGACACCTTAATAATAGAAAAGCAAAATAATACAAGCGCACCTCAATACTACGCATTAACGAGTAAAGGTTTCAAAAAACAGATTTCACTTTTATCAAGCGAAAATAAAAATAGTTTTGCTAACCAGCCACTTACTATCAATTACAACAGAAGCGATGGATTAAATCTGGTTGGAACGCTGCATTTACCTAACAATTATAAAAGGAATAAATCAGATAAAATCCCTGCTATTTTATGGATTTACCCCGATGAATTTAAAAACAAAAAACTGAGCCAGCAAAATACAGTACGCACGAATTTATTTAGAGAGTTTGATCCACTAAGTCCCTTGGTATTTCTTCATGACGGTTTTGCCGTTTTCGAATCTCCCTCAATGCCAATCACTTCATTTAATGGGGGAGAGCCTAACGATGACTTCATTAATCAGATTCGTTTAAATGCCGAAGCTGCAGTCAATGCTTTAGAAGATACTGGCTCTATTGATATTCAAAGATTAGTTGTTATGGGGCATTCTTATGGAGCCTTTACTGTGGCTAACTTACTCGCGCATACAGATCTATTCAAAGCTGGTATTGCTCGAAGTGGTGCTTACAATAGGACTCTTACCCCTTTTGGATTTCAGGGTGAAAAACGTAATCTATGGCAAGCAAAGGAAACATATATTAATATATCCCCTCTAATTTATGCGGACAAAATAAATGAGCCTTTATTGTTAGTTCATGGTGAAAGCGATCAAAACTCGGGCACTTACCCAATGCAATCAATGAGAATGTATCAGGCACTAATTGCTAATAAAAAGACGACTCAGCTAATTATGCTTCCGTATGAAGGACATACATATCAAGCTAAAGAAAACCTATCTTACTTGCTCGTTCACCAGTCTGAATGGGTAAAGAAATGGCTAAACACTTCTGAATAATATGCTAAAACTATTTAATCCACGCCAAAAAGAGCTGCTTGAGCAACGCAAAACCGCCCATGAGACTTGCCGCTTGTTTAACAAAAGCCCCAGCAAAGGTAATTTAAAACGCATTAAGAGTTTATTTACTCAATGTGGTGAAGGCGTGATTATTGAGGCAGGCTTCCACTGTGACTATGGCTCGCAATTTGAAATTGGTGATCGTACTTTTATAAACATTAATTGTACGGTGTTAGATGCCCCCATTAGTGAGGGGGCAATTACGATTGGCAGTGATTGTTTAATTGGCCCGAACGTTCAACTATTGGCCGTATCTCATGCAGTCAATCCAGCCGAGCGACTCAATAAAGAGAACTTTGCAGCACCGATTACTATTGGCAATAACGTTTGGATTGGCGCGGGGGTTATTATTTTAGCAGCTATTACCATTGGCGATAATGCTGTTATTGGCGCAGGGTCGATAGTAACAAAAAATGTGGCAGCGAATACAGTTGTTGCAGGAAACCCCGCTGTTAAGATTAAAGATATTTAAGAGGCCTAAACAAGAAAAAGGTCTATCGGTGTTCTGATAGACCTTAAGTAGGGTTCTTTACTCGTTATTACTCATATCTTAGTGTTAACGATGGCCGTGTGCTGGCGGCTTTAAAGGCGAGGCTTGCAACCGTGAGCCAAGTAATTGCAGCAACACTTAGAGCTGCAACCAGATAAACCCACAGCGCTTGATCAACACGCTCATTAAAGTTGGCTAACCAATCGCCCACCAGCCAATAAGTTAGAGGAAAAGCGATTGCGATACTTGCGGCAACTAAAATCAAAAACTCTTTTGCTATTAAGTTCATAATGCTGATGCGTGATGCGCCAAGGACTTTGCGTACCGCGACTTCTTTTTGGCGACGTAGTACCGAGAATGATGCTAAGCCAAAGGTGCCCACGCACGCTAAAAATACGGCTAAACCAGAAAATAAAGTGACAAACTCGGTCGCTCGTTCATCATTACGATAAAGCGCACGGTAGTTTTCGCTCAGCATATCTATTTGTGGGTCGTGAATTGCGAGGTTCTCTTCTAAAATACTTGCAAGCTGCGCTTTAATAGGCTGTATTTTAGCAGCGTCCATGTCTACGATAACGCGGCCGTCCCAACTATTTGTGTAGCCACAAATTAAGATGGTAGAGGGCTGCGCGTCTTTAACACTGCCTACTTTAATATTTTTAACCACACCGACAACTGTTAAGATTAAATCTTTGCCATTGCCCGGACTTGTGCGCCATGTACTGCCAATTGCATCACTTGGTGTTGCATAACCGACTTGTTTTACTAGCGACTCAGTCAATATGGCTGAAGCCGTTGCTTTAGTATCACTGACTTCACTAAACCAATCAGCAGCCATTTTTTCACTGAAATCTCGCCCAGCGACCAATGTTAGGCCCAATGTTTGGGCTATGTCGTTACCTGCGCCAATAATGGGTAAACTTTGTTTGGTAAATTGACCATTATCGGCCGTAAATGTAAGAGACGATTTATATGAGCCTGTTACATCAACATCCATAACGCTGACTTTGTTTACGCCATCAATCCCGTTAATACGATTTAGTAATGCTGTATTATTGTTGTGTAATATATCTTCAGCTGATATATCACTGATAACCAATTTACTTTCTTTGGTATAGCCCACTGGTAGAGACTGTAAATAAGCAAGCTGTTGTTGCAGCAATAAAGCGCCAATAATTAAACCGACAGATAATGCCGATTGTACAACTAATAAACCTTTTCTAACCGCAATGGCTGTGCGACCACGTTGCATGTCACCACTGAGCACTCTTTTTGCACTAAATGCTGACATAAACATGGCAGGATAGATCCCCGCAAGCAAACCAACTGATATTACAACAACAGCAATAGCGACGCCCAATAAAGAGTTATAATTAAGCGATAACTGCCTATCGACTAATTGATTAAAAGCAGGTGTTAGCAATTCAACCAACATACAGGCAATTAATGCTGCAATAATGGTAATAAGTAATGACTCGGTTAAAAACTGGCTTATAATTTGTAATTTACTCGCGCCAAGTGCTTTACGTACACCCACTTCCTTGGCACGTTTTGCCGATTGAGCAATACTCATATTAATAAAATTAAACGCAGCTAAAAGTACCAATAAAATACTCAAACCAATACAAATCCGCAGCGTTGAAAGCGAGCCATTCTTTTTCATTTCATAGTTAGAGTTGGAAGTTAAATGAATAGACGTTAGCGGATGTAATGTCATTTTTGCTAAATTTGGGTTTTCGTAAGCAATTTTCATGTAGCGTTGCTCAATAGTCTCTGCCAACTTTTCAACATCAGTACCTGGTTTTACTCGAATATAAGAGGCACTATTCATGTTTTGATATTGAGTATTGGCTGGTAACTCTTTAATTAACCCTTGAAAAAAGAAGTGCGTATTTTCAGGTAAATCAGCAAATACCGCCCCAATCTGCCAACGTTTACTCCCTTGTATTAAGGTTTCACCAATAATGTCCGTGCGGCCAAAAATACGTATAGCGTACTGCTCACTCAATGCGAGCATATTTGGTGTAGTAAGCACTTTGGCTAAGTCGCCTGCAACTAAGTCAATATTCACAAAATCAGCTATATTGGTGCTTGCCGACGCAATACTTTCTAACTTATAACCCACATCATCACGCACAAATTCAGCACCAGACGGACTAGGCTCTAGTGATAGTATGTCTTCTATTTCAGCCATGTCTTTAAAGGTATTCATAAGATCTTTGTTGGTCATCGGCCCGCCAACCCCTAAAGATGTAAAATACTGATTAACACGATAAACACGCTCCGCATTGGGTTGCTGCTTATCATAAGACGCTTCGTAAAAGGCAAACATAGCCACTAAAATAGCCGCCGCTAAACCAATACTTAAACCAAGTACATTGAGCAAAAAGTGTTGTTTTTGCTGCTTAAATGAGCGCATTGCGGTCATGATATAATTTGTAAACATTATCAAATTCCTTCTTACCCCAAAGGGTTAGAATAAAAACAGTTGGCAAGTCAAAAAATCACTCACCATATCATTGAGATATACATAAGACAGATCATGTTTGAGCGCAAAAACACTCAGTGTAATAAATAAGATTGCTGCACTAGATCTTATCAATTGCACTGGGACATGCTGTAAAAAGTAACGATAGTAAACGTGCATTACGCAACAACAGCATCCGCAACACTTGATGATTGTTGCTGTAAATTCGCTTTATCAACCATCACTTGGCCATCAAGTAAGCGCACTAAGCGATCAGCGTAATTACCTTCTTTCTCTGAGTGGGTAACCATAATAACCGTGGTACCTTCTTTATTTAATTCGCGCAGCATCGCCATCACTTCATCACCATTTTTAGAGTCGAGGTTACCTGTTGGCTCATCGGCTAATATAAGCTTTGGATTGATGACTAATGCACGCGCAACGGCTACCCGCTGCTGCTGACCACCTGACAGTTGCTGTGGTAAATGCTCGCCTCGGTGATCAATACCTACGCGTTTTAAAATGGCTTCTACGCGTTGTTTACGCTCATTTTTTGATATTTTTTGATACTGTAACGGCAACTCTACGTTTTCATATACAGTTAGCTCATCAATCAAGTTAAAGCTTTGAAAGACAAACCCGATCGATGCTTTACGTAGCTCTGCTAGTTGCTTTTCGCTATAGCCTGCAATGTCGGTTCCAGCAAAATCAAAGCTACCTGCACTTGGTGAATCCAACATACCTAAAATAGACAGCAAAGTTGATTTACCACAGCCCGAAGGCCCCATTATCGCTAAAAAATCACCTTCGGTTACGGTTAAGTTAATATTACTTAGCGCTGTAGTTTCAACATCTTGAGTACGAAATACGCGGCTTAAATTAGTTAGTTTGATCATTGTTATTTTCCTTAAAATTGTAGTTGCTGTGCTTTATCAAAGTTACTGTAGCTTGAGGTAATCACTTGATCCCCAGCATTGAGCCCTTCAAGCACTTCAAAATAGTTTTGATTCTTTTTGCCTAAGCGAATATCACGACGCACTGCTTTATCACCGCCTTGCTCAATAACATAAACCCAGTTACCGCCCGAGTTGGTAAAGAAAGCGCCACGTTTAAGCAGTAAGGCATTGTTTTTATCGCCTCCCAGCATTAACTCAATATCAATACTTTGGCCGCGCTTAATGCTTTTGGTGTTACTGGGTAAATCCACTTCAATTTGAAATTGCGACTGCTGTACGCGGCTATCAATTTTGCTCACCTTGGCGTTCACTGTGCCGCTTTCAAGTTCAATCATCACGGTCATGTCACGCTGTACTTGGTTTAAATAAAACTCATCAAGGCGTACCACTAATTTATATTCATTTGGAATATCAATTTGGCCTAATCGCGCGCCACTGTTTTTAGATTCACCAATTTCCACATCAAGCTCGCTTAGGTAGCCTGAAACAGGCGCTTTGATTAATAAATTGTCGAGATTTCGACGCGCAAACTGCAGGTTTTTTTCAAGCATTTTAGCGCTGTCTGATAACTGTGCGACTTGCACCTCACGGATTGAGTTTTCTTGCTTTTGACGCTCAAGCGTGAGCTCTTTACGAGCGTGGTAATAATTTAAATCTTCTTCTAACTCTGCAAGTTGCTCCTGCGCTAATACGCCACTTTTAACCAAAGGTTTAGTTTGCTGTAAACGACGGGTGAGGTGCGTAATTTTTAGCTCTATTTCTAATAAGTCACGGCGTAAATTTAACCGGCTGGTTTCCATAGTCATTTGCGTATTGCGTAAAAAATTTAGCTGCTCAGTTACTTGGGCTTCGCGACTCATTACATCTAGTTGTAAGTTGGTATTGCTCAAACGCACTAGTGGTTGGCCTTTCTCAACATATTCGCCTTGCTCCACTAAACGCTCCTCAACTTGCCCACCGGCGATGGTATCAAGGTAAATACTGGTTTTTGGTACCACTTGACCGCGTAAACTTAAGGCATCTTTAAATGCACCTTGTTTCACCGTGCTAACGGTTAAACTACTGCGTTCAATATTCTGGCTACGCCCTGTATTACCTGTTTGTGTAAACCCATACGCAGCGGCAGCAACACCCAATGCCAATGCTGCAAAGGTGAATTTCTTTAAATACTTTTGCGTAAATGAGCGTTCTATTCTCTTATCCATGTTGGCCACCTTGATACAGGTTTAATAAACTAATTACCGATAGTTATTACAAACGCTGTGCCAACTTTATTTAATATTAAAATTCAATGCCTTATAATTAAATGAAATTATTATTATGTTTGTAGTGTCCGTTAATAGAACACTTTTTTATTTTATAAACGTCCATTTATGGACACTGTTCCTTTTTTGTTTTAGGCTAAATAAAACTCTATAAAAATAAAAATCATGAAACACACAGGCTCGCTTTTAATTGTTGATGACAACCCCGATATTCTAATCGCCGCACGGTTATTGCTAAAGCAGCATTATCAAAGCGTTAAAACCACTGACAACCCATTTGATATTGCTGACATCATTAACGAGCAACGCAAAGCTGATCAGCCAATTGATGTGATCTTACTCGACATGAACTTTACCCAAGACTCCATCAGCGGCAAAGAAGGTTTTTATTGGTTAAAAAAAATCATCGAGCAAGACGCTAATATCGTTGTTTTGTTAATGACCGCCTACGGCGACATTCAACTCGCGGTGGATGCTATTAAAGCAGGCGCATCTGATTTTATTGCTAAACCTTGGCAAAACGAGCAACTACTTGGGGCTGTGGCGGCGGCTTTTTCACATGCCAAAGACAAACAGCAAGTGGGTAAGCTTACCCGTCAAAAGGACGGCCTTAATCAAGTACTCAATAATCAGCCATTTGAGTTTTTAGGTCAAAGCGCCGCTATGCAGCAGGTATTCACCACCATTGAAAAAGCCGCACAAACTGATGCCAATATACTGATCACCGGCGAAAGCGGCACAGGTAAAGAACTCACCGCGCATGCCATTCATCAAGCAAGTATGCGCCATAATCAAACCTTTATGAGTTTAGACATGGGTGCTGTGGCACAGAACCTATTTGAAAGTGAGCTATTCGGCCATAAAAAAGGCGCATTTACCGATGCCAAAAGCGATCGAATTGGTAAATTTGAGCTCGCCCAAGGCGGAAGTTTATTTTTAGATGAACTAGGCAATTTGCCCCTTGAGCATCAAGCTAAACTGCTTGCCGCATTACAAAACCGCAAAATTACACCTGTTGGCGGCAGCAAAGCGATTGATATTGATATCCGCCTAATTTGTGCCACTAATGATAACCTTGATCAAGCTGTCGCCGAGGGGCGTTTTCGCCAAGATTTGTTATACCGAATAAACACCGTTGAAATTCGCTTACCTGCTTTACGTGAACGCAGTGATGACATCCCAATGCTAGCAGATTATTACCTCAATCATTTCGCACAAAAGTACAAGCGCAACTTAACCATAAAAACACATGATATGAGCTTACTTTGTCAATATGCATGGCCAGGCAATGTCCGCGAGCTTGCTCATGCTATTGAGCGGGCTGTTATTTTAAGTGATGGCGATAATCTTGATGTTAGCTCAGTGATTGGTAGTGCTGGTGCTACTAATCATACAACCACCAATGACAACGAGGCATTCGACACCTTTGATCTTGAGATACTCGAGCAGCGCACTGTGCGTGCAGCGCTAACACATTACCAAGGTAATGTTAGCCATGCGGCCAAAGCCTTAGGGTTAACGCGTGGTGCTATGTATCGCCGTCTTGAAAAGTATGGGCTATAACAATGCGCCCTCATTTATTATTAACTATTAATATTGTGGCACTTATTAGCGCCAGCGCACTCGTTAGTTATCTATTACAAAATAATGGGCTTTCAGCAACTTCGCTGTTAATTATATTAGTCACTGCGGCCTTGATAACGCATATTTTTACGCTCTTTAAGCGCCAACAAAAACAAGCTGAAATGGTGATACGTGCTTTAGCGAATGGCGACAGCACCTTAGGGCTTGGTCAACAACACCCAATGCTTAAACAATTTGAGCAAGTAAAAACACAAATGCAAACCGCGCGCTTTAATGCCGAGCAACAAGCGCAGTTTTTACAAGCTTTGCTCATCCATGTTGATTTAGCCGTATTGGTATGTGATGACAATGGAAAGGTGATCGAATCAAACCCTGCAGTTAGCAAATTACTGGGTAAAAGCTTTCAGCATTTGCAAGAGTTAGGCGCTGTTGGCGAGCTAATTTTGAACGCCAGTAATAATATTCGCAGCACCACCTATTGGCAAAACGGCGAACAGCACGACACCCTCTCTATTCAACTGAGTATTGCCGAAATACAAGGTAAAGTACGCCGAGTAGTGAGCTTGCAATCAATTCACGACCAGTTACAACTCAAAGAACAACAAGCTTATAAACGCTTAACTAAAGTACTTACGCACGAAATTGCCAACTCCATTACCCCACTTTCATCGTTAGCGAATACATGTACTAACTTACTACCACAAGAACTGTGTTTTATTGATATTGAAGATAAACAAGACTTACAGCTTGCCCTAAGCACCTTAGCATCAAGAACGGCACATTTAGGCGACTTTATTGCTCGTTTCCGCCAAGTTAGCAGCTTACCTAAACCCAATTTAGCACCTGAAAATTTAGCCGATATGCTAGCGCGTATTGTCGCTTTACATCAACAACAAGCACGCGTTCAACACACCCATATTGAACTGTCGATTAAAAATCAGCAGTTAGTAATGCTTGATAGCAGCCAAATAGAGCAGGTATTAGTAAACTTAATAAAAAATGCTCTTGAAGTACTAAAGAGTAGCCAAAAGTACAGCGCTGAGAATGTCGTTCAAGCAAAGATCGAAATCAGCTTGGCACAAAACACTAGCCAGCAACTTTATATAGAAATCAACGACAACGGCCCAGGAATCAGTGAGCATGTGATAGATATGATCTTCGTACCATTTTTTACCACCAAGCAACAAGGCTCCGGCATTGGCCTTAGCCTCTCTCGGCAAATAATGCTCAACCACGGTGGTGATTTAATTTACGTGCAAAAACCACAAGGCGCCTGTTTTAGGTGTGTATTTGGTTGAGTGTAGAACACCATTTAAGGTGACGACTCATTAGCATTAGCCCTTTCGAGCTAAAGCACGACCTACTAAATTGCACAGCATATCTCGTAGGTCTTCGTTTACGGCGATAGTTAATTTGCAATACAGGTAATTAAGTCAACCTAAAGATCAGCGGGCTTACCAATATAAGTCCGCAATAAAAGCCAGCTCTAACTTGCCATGCTTTATATTTACCTGTGACTTTAATCCCTAACATCGGGCTTAATAAGTCGATACGGCGCGCAGCAAGAAACACCAGCCAACAAATAATGAAAGTGAGGCTGAGTATAAGTAATGGCTCCACAAAACCACCTAATTGCAGCTTCGACAAGTAAAACGCAAGACCAATAATTATACTTTGGTGTAATAAATAAAAAGGGAATACTGCACAGTTTAGTAAAGCCAGTTTAGGGTGATCGTGATTCAAAAAACGTTGTGCAAGTGCCAACATAAATAATACACCGACTAATCGTTGCGCGGTATACAGCATATCCATGCTGGTAATTTGCCATTGGCTGGCGGCAGGATTTTGCCAAATCATGTGATAACCCAGCACGACAACTAAATAACCTAAAATGAATACCACTAATAACGCCTGCCAGTGACGTAGCAGTTGGCTGTAAAATGCAGGCTGCCAAGCAAGCAAGTAACCGTAAAGTAAAAACAACGCGCCCATGGGGTATCGGAATGTATCACTCGGCCAGCTCAGTTTTAAAATACACAGCGGCAATAGCAATACAATAAAAACAATAACTAACGATCGCTCACATAAACGCGTGATTACTGCTTGCACAGTAGCGTGATGAAGCAGCGGTATCATTAACACCAGCAATAAAGTAAATTGCCATAACGAACGTAAGTACCAAAGATGGTTTACATCAACATGTGGCCAAATACCTGCTTGGTAGTGATTAAATAAAGGGTTAGTTAAATCAAAGAACTGCTGGTAGAACTGCCAAAAGCTCATAGCTAAACCAACCTCTTGGCTCATTTGCGCATAAAGCTGAATCGGCACTATAAACCAAATGCCAAACAATAAAGGCAGTAATATTTTTACACTGCGCGTAATTAAAAACATATCTAAACTAAAGCGCGCAATAATAAAGCGCAGCGCTACTCCTGAAATAAACCAGATTAGTCCCATTCGCCACGGTGACAGTAACAACATGACATTTTCAACACTGCTAGACAAATACTGGCTTTTAAAATGAAATCCCCAGTTTTGGCTGTATAACATGCCGGTGTGATAAAAAATTAATAAACCAAACGCAATCACCCGTAGCCAATCAAGATCATAACGGCGCTTTGGCAGTTCATCATGCTGATTAAATACATTTAGCCATGGCTGTAATAGCGTACGTGTTGTGTTTTTAATTACTATTTTAAGTTTCATGGTAGATTTAGCTTACGACTAATTAATAACAAATATGAACAACAATCTGCGTTAAGCAATCAGAAAAGGCTGATAAAACAGTCAGTAGGGATAAACGGTGGATATCAGGGATGATAAGTTTGGTGATCTATCACTATCTTGCTAGTCTAATTATGGTCTTTTAAAGAGTAACAATAATAATGATCTCCTTAACGCATTTTCAGCGCTACCAGAGATGGTATGCGGCATTATTTTTATCTAGTTATATTTTTATCAACAATACTATAAATGCCAGCTCAAACATTATGGAAGCCCAGCGAGATGGCGAACTCCCATTTATGATCTGGGAGCCGTTTGTATGGGAATATTCCAGCGCTATTGGCACCTTGTTGTTGTTTCCCGCTTTAGTTAGGCTATTAAAAACCCAGCCTTTTAATTGGCAAAAAATCCCCCGCTCATTACTGCTATATCTGCTGGCAAGCATTGCTTTTTCGTTATTGCATATTGGCATTATGGTCACCATTCGCAAGCTCATTTACACCGTACAAGGCATGTATTATGACTTTGGTTTGGTCTGGTTTGAATTACTTTATGAATACCGCAAAGACTTGTGGGGGTTCTTATTTTTAATTGCTGTTATTAAAACCTATCAATATGTAGTGAGCCAATTAAGTGGTGAAGCAGCACCGATCAGACAAGGCGAAGATACGCCTGAAAATTTAAATTTCGATAGACTACTGGTAAAAAAACTGGGAAAAGAATTTATTGTCCGCGTAGCACAAATAGACTGGCTTGAATCTAGCGGTAATTATGTAAATCTACATATTGATGCAAGAATTTACCCGTTACGTGCAACTATGAGCCAACTTATAACTCAGTTAGAACCGCAAGGGTTTTGCCGTATTCATCGCTCCCATGGCGTTCGGTTAGATGCGATTGAATCAATCACGCCACTACCGAGCGGAGACAGTGAAGTAAAACTTACAACCGGCAAAGTACTTAACTTATCGCGTCGCTATAAAGAGCAATTTAAGGGACAGTTAAATTCAACTACAAGTCATTCTTAACTCACGCTATGTTAAGCTAGCCTGATTTAGGTTAACCGCATTTATATTTTCGGAGTAGTTTAGTACGTGTCTTTAAATCGATTTATCCGCATTCTGCCATTGGTTGTTATTTTATCCGGTTGTGAAACCACACCCGAACAACCATCTTCACAACCTGATATTAAGGCTAACCCAAATATTGTTGTTAAAGAACAAAACGAAAATATTGAGCAAATAGCTCCCTTAAGTCCTCAGGAACTCGATGGTGTGTGGCAACGCATCCGAGCGCAGCTTACATTTTCCAATTCTAGCCACCCAGATGTGCAACAACGCATTGCATGGTATTTATCTCACCCAAACTATATGGATGAAATTAGTCGCCGTGCTGAGCCTTACCTTTATTATATTGTCACAGAGGTTGAAAAGCGGAACTTACCCATAGAATTAGCGTTAATGCCGCTAATTGAAAGTGACTTTGATGCCAGTGCCTATTCGCACAAGCATGCATCTGGGCTTTGGCAATTAACGCCTGCCATTGCTAAGTACTTTAAGGTAAAAATTAGCCCTTGGTACGATGGCCGCCAAGATGTGATCGACAGTACCCGCGCTGCTCTGGATTTTATGGAGTACTTATACAAACGCTTTGATGGTGATTGGTATCACGCTATAGCAGCCTATAACTTAGGTGAAGGCCGTGTACTTAGAGCGATCAGCAACAATAAAAAGCAAGGTAAACCAACTGACTTTTTCAGTTTAAAACTCCCTCAGCAAACCAGTCAGTATGTACCTAAACTACTTGCTGCGGCACAATTATTAAAAAGCCAAAAAATGGCGTTCCCTGCAATAGCAAATAAAGATGCAATTGCCAAAATAGCCATTTCTGGCTCAGTTATTTTAGATAATAAAGCCCAATGGCAACAGTTAGAGCCCTTAAACTACGGGGTCATTCGCTTTCCGGCGATTATTGATGCACCGCATCTCGTCGTTCCTGCTAGTGAGCAAAAGCAATTTGAGACTATGATTGCTGATCAAGATTCTAACGACTACAGCCAATGGCAACATTATACAGTTAAGCGTGGCGATAGTTTGAGCGTGATCGCTAAGCGCTACAAAGTAACTGTAAGCCAACTAAAAGCATTTAATAATTTGAAAAATAGTACCATACGTATTGGTCAAAAATTAGTGCTACCGCAGTTAGCCGATACGCAAATAGAGCATAAGGTTAAATCTGGCGAAAGCTTGTGGAAAATAGCTAACCATTACAAAGTCAGCATCACTAAGCTAAAACAATGGAACAGCCTTTCAAGCGATCGCTTAAAAATAGGCGATAAGCTAACCGTATTTTTATCAGCAAGTTAATAACATGAACGCTGGATAATAAGCCTATCTTCAGCGGCTATATGCAATGCTAACTGTGTTAGGCCTGAATAATTAAAGGGCTGCAATCATGCAGCCCTCTGCAAACAGTGATTAATCATCAGCTTGTGATTTAGTGTGGTACCAATTTACTGTGCGGGTCAGCATCATAATCAAACTCAGTACTGCAAACACCAGTAAACTGCCCATCAACAATGCGTAATCTTCTGCGCTTAATAGTCCGTAAAGTAAGCTGTATAAAAACAGAATAGCAATCAGAAACAACCCACCATGCTTAGTATTTTTCAACATTCCGGCCACATAAATACTCAGTAATAATGAAGAAGCTAATGCTGATAGTAAGTAAGCAAGGTTAAATCCTAGGTGCTCACCAAGTGATATCAACAATAAATAAAAAACGGCCAATGCTAAACCGACAAAGCCATATTGCACCGGATGAACAGGTTCGCTGCGAAGCACTTCGAGTAAAAAGAAGCTGGCAAATACCAATATCAGCACTAAAATTGCGTAGTTACTGGCACGATAGCTTTTTAAATAATGATCAACACCATCAACAAGATTAACTCCCATGCTACGTTGCTTAAATTGCTCGCACTGATTTTGAAAAACACAATGTTGAAACAGCTCTTTTAAGTTGGTAGCAAAGTAATTTGTTTGCCAGTTGGCAGTAAAGCCTTGCTCTGAAATACTTGAGTCGATAGGTAAGTAATCGCCAACGAAACTTGGATGTGGCCAATCGGCTTGCATGCTAAGAATGGTTTCTTTGCCGATAGGAGCAATAGCTAGTTTACGCATTCCTTGTAGATTTAAATCAATTTGATAATCCAACGTCTGTTGCTCAAGTAAAGCACTAAAATCGAGCTCAATATTAACGCCTTCGGGTAATTGCGCCAGCTTAGTGCCAGGCTGCAACGCATATTCTTGGTTATTTATGCGCATTGTACTGCCCTGACCAATACCGCGAATATCTTTAATCGCCATCACCATATGCACCTGTTTTATCTTTTTACCGGCTAATTCATTTAAAGCCTCGGTATTAAATTGGCCTGCAAAGTGATTCTCGGAGCGATATAGTAACGCCTTATAAATACCTCGGTATTTTTCAAAAGAAGATAATTCACTGTTTATTGTTAATGTTTCAGGTAGCAATAACAGCGTTTTTAACTGTTCAGTGGTGTTGCCTTCCACGGTGTGAGTTTCTATAAATTGCACTTGAATAAACGGCCCAATGACTTGTTGCTCACCGCTGCTGCTTTTAGCAATATCAGCTTGCACTTGTTGCTGATGTTCTGCACGTTCATCAATTAGGTTTTGGATCATAAAGATAGGCACTAATAACAGTACAATTAGGCCTATGATGATCACCAACTTCGTTTCAATTTTTTGTTTCATTATTATCTTTACTCCCTATTTAATATAGGAACTAGAGTAATCGACAAAAGTGGATTTTAAATGGTGCTTATATGGAGTCTTTATGGAGTTGGTAAAAACAGCTTAACGGATACGCCCTGCGGGGTATTATGGATGTCTAATTTTCCTTTATGCAACTTAACCACTTGTTCTACAAAGTTAAGCCCAAGGCCGGTACTTTTTTGTCCATTACTTCTGGCAAGCGAATAAAAACGTTCGGTTACTCTCTTTAACGCATAATCAGGTATCTTCGGGCCAGTATTTTCGACATTAATACAAAGCTCTCCTGCGGTTTGTGTGACCGTAATATTGATTTTCCCCTGCTCACATACAAAATCCAACGCGTTTTCAAACAAATTATACAAGCCTTGCTGTATTAAAAATTGATCCCCTACAAAGGCAACTTTGTTATCGCATACAACTCTTAACTCTACTTGTTTGGTCATTAGCCTGCTGATACAAGAGGCTTTTATCTGCGCTAATAAAGCAGGTAAATCAATTAATTGCCGCTGTTCAAGTTCTGGGATTTGCTCAAGCTTTGTTAGAGCTAACAACTTATCAATCAATTGCTGCATGCGCGTAGCTTCGGTTTCAATATTCTGAGCAAACAACTGTTGTTTATCTATCGTGGTAGGGGTTTGTAATATTTCACTGGCTCCTTTGATTGCTGACAATGGACTTTTTAACTCATGCGTTAGAGTTTGCACATAGTTTTCTACGTAACGCTTACCATCAAGCTGACGACGCATATTTTCAAGGGCATCACTGAGTAAGCTATATTCATAAAAAACTCTAAAGGTGGGTTTACTGGTTTTTTCACCGCGCCCCATTTTATCAGCATAGTCTGCAAGCTTATATAACGCAGTATTTATACGCCACGCGATTAACGCACCAATGATAAGTGCGAGTACACTCATTAACGCTAACCAAGTTAATACCCGATACCTAGAAATATCAATAAATGGCTGTACAGAACGGTTCGCTTTAGCAACTGTGACACTGCCAATTATCTCATCGTTATACATGATTGGTGCAGCAACATGCATTACTGTTGATAGCGGATCATTAGGGTCTAATGCAGTTGAACGTGCCCCGTACTCACCACGTAAGGTGAGGTAAACGTCATTCCATTTAGAGAAATCATTACCAACATCCTGCTGCCATGAATCCAGCACTACAATCCCTTGTTGATCGGTTATATAAACTCGATGATTAACTGATTTTTTTTCAACACCCCAAATAGCAGCATCGGGATCACGCAAACCATAAAAGTTGATTTGCTTAGCAAAAGCGCTCTGTGCAATATCGCCGTTCGCCATTGGGTTGCTTGCTATTACAGCCAGCATGTTTGCCATATCGACCAGTGTTTCTTCACTCGCTTGGCGTACCGTTGGCTTGATCTCTCTCATAACTGTTGAGCTAACCAAGTAAGCGGTTAAAATCACTAATACAAAGTAGAGTAAAAACAGCCTCAGTCCAAGCGGGATCTTAGGCCATCTTTTAAGACGAGCAAATACCGTATTTGTTGGCTTAGGTAGATTCATAGTAATAACCAAAACCACGTTTAGTATGAATACATTCCGGAGCCGATACTGCGCGTAATTTATTGCGAATAGCCTTGATGTGACTATCTACATTACGAGCATAGATAGCATCTTGGTGATTTTGCGCCGACAACAATAATTGCTCACGGGAGAATACTTGGCGAGGATGGCTAATTAACTTATCCAGCAATTTAAATTCCAATGCTGTGAGAGCCAATGCTTGGTTTTGGAAATGATAATCAAAATTTTCGGCATAAAGGCCTGAGGCTTGTTCTGAAGAGATGGATACTTTACTCGCAGCTTCGCTATGTCTAATTCTAAGTTTAACCCTTGCAAGCACTTCTCGCGGGCTAAATGGCTTAGTAATACCAATCTGCATAAAGATTAAGTCAATTTTATCCATTCTCTATAGCATATGCTTTTAACCGTATCAGGAACAGAAATGAATTTATTCCACGCTTGCGAAACCTGTTC
>NZ_JACJFH010000220.1:0-1571 GCF_014164495.1 Pseudoalteromonas sp. SG41-5
CAACAACTACAGGTAGACGGCATTGCAGGGCCGGTTACTAAAAGCCGTCTTGTTTATGTTTATGGAGCCTAAGTTATGAGCCAAGCAATGCCCATGGCAGTCAATAAAGTTAACACACTGGTTATCAAAACAAATGTTGGTGCGTTACAAAAAAATATTATAGTTAAAGTGGTTGGTGATGTAGATATAAAAGCGCAGTTGTTTAGCCAAGGTAGCGCAGTTAACTTGGAGCTACAGGGCAATCAACAATACCACTTTAAAAACCTGTCACAACAAGCGCTTTATACCTTAAAAGTAATTATAGCGGGCGAAGCAGAGTTAACCCTTATTAACGAACAAAGCTTTGCAGATTATTTCGATCCATTAAAGGTTCAGTCATTCAAGATTGGTGAAAAAGGCGGGCCGCAATTACTCGAACATAAAATATTACCAAAAGGCCATATTGAAATAACCTTGCTCGCAGAACCCCCTAGCTTTGGGGTGTTCTTTGATGGCACGGGAAATAACCGCCTTAACGACATACAAGATTCAACCGACGGCAAAGAACCGACTAATGTGGTTAAGCTTTACGAATTGTATCCAGCAGAAGACTTTCAAGCACGTCATTATGAAGAAGGTATAGGTACTAAAGCCCACGAAAGCGATTCAACCTTAGACATGGGTTTAGCGTTTAGTTTTGATGAGCGAATTAAAAGGTCTTTACTCGAAATGGAAGCATATTTGATTCGTAATTTATTTAAAACTATTAAAGTTTGCTTTATTGATGTATTTGGTTTTAGCCGAGGTGCCGCGCAAGCGCGAGCATTTGTTAATCAAGTGAATGCGATATATAAAAATGATCCACAGTATTGGGGCGGTATTAAGCCGGTTATTCGCTTTGTTGGTTTATTCGACAGCGTTGCATCTATTGGTGGCGATGGTGATAACAACCACAGTGAGTTTTATGCCAATGATGAGCTTGATTACTCTGTTAATTTAAACCTAGCCAATAGTAGTGCGGGGTTTGTAATGCACTTGGCGGCGTTTGATGAAAAGCGTGATAAATTTCCACTCAGCTCATTACGTACCCGTAATAAGCAGCTCCTTAAAAACCAGCAAGAGATTGAATTACCGGGTGTGCACTCAGATATTGGCGGCGGTTATGGCCCCGTAGAAACAACCATATTATACCCGTGGCAATATATTGCAGGGCAAGCCGGAGAGCCTGAACATGATAAGGAATTGGCGCAGCTTAAAAAGTCACTTGAGCAAAAATATTATTGGCCAACAATTAATATTGAATTTAAAGCAAGTAGGCCAAGAGTAAACAGGCAACCAAAACGCATTCGCAATAAACCAGAAGATACAATTTACACAGGTTATAAACCGTATTGGCGGCGCAATTTGAATAATACCTTACCCCATTATAGCCTAGCGCTAATGCATGAAACGGCGGTTAACCAAGGGGTGCCACTACAAAGCTTAACGGAACTTGCTAACCGCAAACAAGCTGACGGCCAAGCTATACCTTATATTTTACCTAACGAGCTTAAAGCACTGGTTGATAGCGCCCGTAGCTTTGGCCCACAAAG
>NZ_JACJFH010000221.1:0-1565 GCF_014164495.1 Pseudoalteromonas sp. SG41-5
CTTTGTGGGCCAAAGCTACGGGCGCTATCAACCAGTGCTTTAAGCTCGTTAGGTAAAATATAAGGTATAGCTTGGCCGTCAGCTTGTTTGCGGTTAGCAAGTTCCGTTAAGCTTTGTAGTGGCACGCCTTGGTTAACCGCCGTTTCATGCATTAGCGCTAGGCTATAATGGGGTAAGGTATTATTTAAATTGCGCCGCCAATACGGTTTATAGCCGGTATAAACCGTATACTCTGATTCATTACGAATTCGCTTTGGCTTTCTGTTCATCCTTGGCCTACTTGCTTTAAACTCAATATTAATTGTTGGCCAATAATATTTTTGCTCAAGTGACTTTTTAAGCTGCGCTAATTCTTTATCGTGCTCTGGCTCTCCGGCTTGCCCAGCAATATATTGCCACGGGTATAATATGGTTGTTTCTACGGGGCCATAACCGCCGCCAATATCTCAGTGCACACCCGGTAATTCAATCTCTTGCTGGTTTTTAAGGAGCTGCTTATTACGGGTACGTAATGAGCTGAGTGGAAATTTATCACGCTTTTCATCAAATGCCGCCAAATGCATTACAAACCCCGCACTACTACTTGCTAGATGTAAGTTAACGGGGTAATCAAGTTCATTATTGGCATAAAACTCACTGTGGTTGTTGTCACCATCACCACCAATAGAGGCAACACTGTCAAATAAGCCAACAAAGCGGATAACGGGCTTAATACCGCCCCAATAGTGTGGATTATTTTTATAAATCGCATTCACTTGATTAACAAATGCCCGCGCTTGCGCTGCGCCACGGCTAAAACCAAATACGTCCAGAAATCCAATGCTCATCTTTGAGTATTCTTTGAAAAATTGAACTGTTGTGACTAGAGTCTCTCTAATTCGCTCATCAAAACTAAACGCCAAACCCATATCTAAGGTTGAATCGCTTTCATTTGCTTTAGTGCCAATACCTTCAACATAATAGCGTGATTGATATTTTTGAAAGGGATATAACTCAAACAACTTAACCACATTAGTCGGTTCATTCGCGTCGGTTGAATCTTGTATGTCGTTAAGGCGGTTATTCCCCGTGCCATCAAAAAATACACCAAAGCTAGGGGGCTCTGCGAGCAAGGTTATTTCAATATGACCTTTTGGTAATATTTTATGTTCAAGTAATTGCGGCCCGCCTTTTTCACCAATATTGAATGACCGAACCTTTAACAGGTCGAAATAATCTGCAAAGCTTTGTTCGTTAATAAGGGTTAACTCTGCCTCGCCCGCTATAATTACTTTTAAAGTATAAAGCGCTTGTTGTGACAGGTTTTTAAAGTGGTATTGTTGATTGCCCTGTTGCTCCAAGTTAACCGTACTACCTTGGCTAAACAACTGCGCTTTTATAGCTACATCACCAACCACTTTAACTATAATATTTTTTTGTAACGCACCAACATTTGTTTTTATAACCAGTGTGTTAACTTTATTGACTGCCATGGGCATTGCTTGGCTCATAACTTAGGCTCCATAAACATAAACAAGACGGCTTTTAGTAACCGGCCCTGCAATGCCGTCTACCTGTAGTTGTTG
>NZ_JACJFH010000222.1:0-1426 GCF_014164495.1 Pseudoalteromonas sp. SG41-5
TAGCTCTGTTGTTTTTAAGCGATTCATAAGATCACAAAACACCATGAATGTTCCCTCGCTTCCCACATTTTTTAATACTATTAGTTCATTGATATATAAAGGCTAATTCTGGGGATACTTTAGGTGTACCCCAGTGGTAAAGGTCAACCAACAATTCAAGGGTTTAATAGTATTTATGGCTTACCAATCGAATATTACAAAGCAGGTGAAAAGTCATGGTTCTTTTCTTGGGGCGATGAGCGCAAGTATAGCCACCGCATTGGCCAAGTAATCAGCCAAGCCATTGTTAAGTTATAAAAAGCTAAGTTATAAAAAATTTACAAGAAGTGCAGCAAATAAAGGAGTAATAATGAGCGAAAATCAATTAGATCATGAAAAAATAAAAAAAGAAATGTTAGAAGAAAGAAAGCGCGAAGATCAAGAGCGCGAAGACTGGATGCGTGCAAACCCAGAAGAAGTCGATAGGCGCTATTATGAGCACGTAGCAAAGTTTGTTGCTGAGGATGAAGAAAAAAGGCCAGAAAGAATTAGGAAGCTAGAAGAATGGAAACAACTTAACCCGAGAAAAAAACCACTTAATGCAAAAGATAAAAACATTCAACGATTAGCACTTGATGAAAGCTATGCTGAAAGAAGAGATCGAAAAAGTAAAGAAGAAAAAGATCCAGAAATAGAGAAAGCAGAGAGAACTAAGCAAAGAAATGACTCGATTTATCGGGCTAACTCCACTAAGTACAGAGAAAGGCTGCCAAGAGATTATTTGCATAAAGACAGTTATGAGGCGCGATTAAAAAAAGCCGAAGCACTCAATGGCTGCGGGTTTAAAACCCGCACATTTAAAAGTAAGCGTTTCACTGATGAATATGCAGCAAAGCTTTCATCCCCAGATAGTGGCTCAACGCTTGAGGGGCACTGGGTTCGCGGAGATGGGCAACAACTTGCTATTTCATGGTTTGGCGGGTGGTCAAATCTATTTACTATTCTGGGCTTTGGTTGTACTAGCCTCGCTTTAATCGTTTTCTTTTTTCATATCATTGCGTTAATTGCGAATGGGTTTGAATATTTCTGGGTGATGGCCTCAATCTATATAACTCTTTTTTGTTTAGGAGTGTTTACGTTAAAACACCGTGCCATATTATCGCACCGAGATAAGTTTTATTTTAACCGCCATACAGGTTTAGTAAAAACCCCTCATACTTTGTTTAGAAAACCGTTTTATTTACCTTACGAAGACATTGTTTGTTTTGGTGCAAATGAGCGAAATGTAGGTTCAGCCCGCGGTGGTTCACGTGTGTTTGTATCTCTTATGGTGCCGTTAAAATACCCTAAACATTATCGCTTTACCAAGCCTACTTTTTATGTAGGTGGTTCAAATCGTCAATGGGATTCACTGGCATACGCCACAGCCATGACCTTTATGGATACA
>NZ_JACJFH010000223.1:0-1387 GCF_014164495.1 Pseudoalteromonas sp. SG41-5
CAAGACATAGTTCCTGCGGGTACATCCCACTGGTCATCAAACTTAATTAAAGTCACGAATATATCATTACCTTCATCCGTTGAACCCGATACAACCATATAATCTATTTCACCTGTTGTTGCACAACCGCCTAGTAATACAGCTAACAGACTAATAAGAAGTAATTTTATGAGGTTGTCCATAATCTATATCCATTTATTAGTTGTGATTGCCATTGTGTGCTGAGCTCTGCTTGCGCAGGCTGATTATAACAAAGCGCGAGCTGTGGTTTTTAGTGGTGAATTCAGCGTCTTCTTCAGGGCCATGAGCTACGGGCTGCCTCTGCGAATACTTTATAGAACATAAGCTTAGGGTCGTGGCTTTACTACTTATTCTCACGCCATTGAGCTTGCCCAGAGCCAAGCTCGTGTAGAACACGTCCAGTAAACCCGGCTGATGGTGTATTTGAAATCCAAACCTTTATCTCACCTGATTCACCCATACCAACTATTAAATATGGGTAAATATCAGTTTCTACTTCGCCTGTATGGTAACTAAATCGAGGTAATTTACTGGCTAATTTATAACCATTTTTATCTATTGCCACTTCACCAAAGTAAGTTCTATTTTCTGACTTATCTAACCATTCAACGGCGACTTTTTCTGGGAATTTTTGATCGTAAACGCCACTTGTTTTACCGGCACTTTGCCAGCAACAACCAAGGCTCCCCATAGGAATACCCCAACTATTATCAAAAGTAATTGATTGCACCCAAATTTCATTACCCTTTTGTGTCGCACCGCCTGCAACCATGTAATCAATTTTACCTGTAGACGAACATCCTACAGCGAATAATATTAAAGCGAGTGTGATAAGTAATTTTATGAGCTTGTCCATAATCTATATCCATTTATTAGTTGTGATTGCCATTGCTCACTCTTTTCATCTTGTTCTGGCTGATTGTAAAAAGGCGTTTAAAACTGGTCATTTATTCTCACGCCACTGTGCTTGCCCTGAGGCTAGTTCGTGTAATACACGGCCTGTAAATCCCGCTGAACGGGTATTAGATAACCAAACTTTGATTTCACCTGACTCACCCATACCGACTATTAAATATGGTTTTACATCTTTAAAAACCTTACCTGTATGCGCTGTGTATGAAGGTAAATTTTTAGCTAATTTATAACCATTTTTATTTATTGCCACTTCACCAAAGTAAATTCTATTTTCTGACTTATCTAACCATTCAACCGCGACTTTTTCTGGGAATTTTTGATCGTATACACCACTTGTTTTACCGGCACTTTGCCAGCAACAACCAAGGCTCCCCATAGGAATACCCCAACTATTATCAAAAGTGATTGATTGCACCCAGATTTCATTACCCTTTTGTGTCGCACCGCCTGC
>NZ_JACJFH010000224.1:0-1382 GCF_014164495.1 Pseudoalteromonas sp. SG41-5
AATGGTTCAACGTTTTTACAAACCAGTAAGTCAATTAACATCACAGGCTCTGGGCAAGGCGATTTAATCATTCATAACGCCGGCGGCGAAATTAAACTCGATAGCCAAGGCAACGCCACCATCATAGCTACCAATATACTCACGCTCGACAGCAACATTGTCACCTTTGATGGACCAGTTGATTACGATATAGAAAGCCCGAAAACAGCCAGTAGCCCAAGTGCCTCAAGTCCTGCGAGTATTAGCCGTATTAATGATGTAACCATAAATGATGCAGGCGTTGCTGCAACTACCGCCAGTGTGGTCGATTTAGAATACGTTTACCAAGACGGCAGCCCGGTTAAAAATGCGCCCTACACCATTACCTTTGATGATGGAACGCAAGCGACCGGGCAACTAGATGACAGTGGACAAGCACAACTCAGCAATATTCCCAGCGGTCAGTTCAGTGTTAAATACGGCGAAGACAGTCGCGATTTTCAGCCTGAAGATAACACCACACCAAACCCGTTGTATGGGCAAATAACCACCGCTGATGCTGTGCACATGATCAATAGCGGTAACACTGCAAAACTGGAAGAGGCTGGCAATTTAGCCAACCAAGCAGGCGATTGGTTATGGGGCACACTGCAAGGTGACTTTAATAGAAACCCGAGTACATCACAAATCGTTGTGGGTACAATTATCTCGATGATACCGGTGGTTGACCAAATCATGGATATTCGTGATATTTGTGCAAATACCGTGTTACTCACCGATGATGACAAAGCCAATGACAGCGACGGTTGGATAGCCTTTACCCTAACCGCCATTGGTTTGGTTCCATTATTAGGCTCTGCTGTAAAAGGCGTGGGTAAAGTTGTAATTAAAAATAGTGGTGAGTCAATGGAAGCCGCTATTGCAGTGTTACGCAAGATGGGTAAAGGCGACCCAGTAAAATACTTACGGGAGATAAACTGGCAGGATTTAGGCAAACAAGCCGCCAGTGAAGTAAAAGCGGTAATCAAAGGCTTTAGAGATACCTTACAAGAAGTCTCAACCAGCTGGAAATACGATCTTCTGCTACCAGACTCTGCCATTGACGGCATGCAAGCCATGGTCAAACAACTTGATGAAGTCACCCCCCAAATTGACCAAGGCGTTAAAAATGCCGCAAATGAAATTGGCAATCGCGTAAACAAAGCCCTCGATGAGTTTGAGCCACCGGCAAGTACAGGTGTAGTGGGCAAACCGAAGAAGACGGTAGCCAATGAATTAGAGCCGCCGAAAGGGAATGATTTAAAGGGGGCTAAAGGTGAGTTTATTGGTTCATACAAAGGGAAAAATTTAGTCCTCAAAAATGTAGAATTTAAAAAGATTGATTACTTAAAGCGTGATCGAGC
>NZ_JACJFH010000225.1:0-1330 GCF_014164495.1 Pseudoalteromonas sp. SG41-5
TCAGGGTAGTTTAATGCATCTAACATTGCATCAAGGGATTGTTCATATTCATCAAGCATATAATAACTATCACCGATAGATACTTTAAGCCAAACCGCTTGCTCCCAATCCTCATCTGGGTCGGTGAGTAAATCAAAGGCTTTTTGCCAGAGTGTAATTGCGCCTTGAAAGTCTTCTTCATCAAAAAGATCATTGCCTTGCTCGCAATACTCATCTATTTGGTCATGTACATTCATTGGTTATACTCATTAAAAAAAGTTTTGTATTTTTTAGGTTCATCAACGAAGCAGCGACCTCTTGACATGTCGTTTGCTTTATTAAACCATTGATAAGAAATTGGTAATTGTTCCATTTCATAATAAATAGTAGCTTTTAAAAAAATAATTCCACCGTGAAACCCACCTACCTTATTTTTATCTCGATATTCTAAGAGTTGCTCTATGATTTGCAGCGCATCATTGTAAAGTGTTAACTCTCGATACATTTCGCAAATTGCAGTAACAAAACTGAGAGTGACATCCCAATCAAATTTAGGCTCAGGTAATAACCCCCATGCTTCGTCTGCTTTTTTTTTTGCGATGTCAACATTTTTGACTTCTAATGCTTTGTATGCAGAAATATAGAGAGCATCGATTTTATCGCGCAAGTCTATAGGTAAATTTTCCATTATCTTTCCTTACTTTTTCGGGGGTAAATATCTATCGTTAAGCTTAGCACCAGCTGAGCGGTTAATACTGTAATGATCTAGAGTATAATTATTAGAGTCTAACATCCATTCTCGCACTTCTTTTGATTTTGCGCCGTATTGTCTGCCTGTAGTATTCCACCATTTTACTGCATCTGTCGGGTCATGTGCCATATCAGCTTGAGAGAGTGGGTACCATTGATTATCACTCGCTTGAAATTCGGTACCTTTGAATGACTCCCTTATTTTGCCTTTTGCTTTCATCTTCGCAATGACTTTTTTGCCTGTACGAGATGCTTTGCCTGGAGTTTTACCAAGGTATTTCAAGCGGTTTGATATCTTGCGAAGTTTCTTAGGTTTTGTAATGTTTGGGTTAATGCTTTGAGCCCCCTTTAAATCATTCCCTTTCGGCGGCTCTAATTCATTGGCTACTGTTTTCTTCGGTTTCCCTACTACACCTGTACTTGCCGGTGGCTCAAACTCATCGAGGGCTTTGTTTACGCGATTGCCAATTTCTTGCGCGGCGTTTCTTACGCCTTGGTCTATTTGCGGGGTGACTTCATCAAGTTGTTTGACCATGGCTTGCATGCCGTCAATGGCCGAGTCTGGCAGTAGGAGGTCGTATTTCCAGCTGGTTGAAATATC
>NZ_JACJFH010000226.1:0-1320 GCF_014164495.1 Pseudoalteromonas sp. SG41-5
TGATGATCAACTTACCGTATACTTAGATGGTGAGAAAATGGGCTCTGCGACTGATACCAGCTATACAGCGCGTGGCTTAATTGGTGTGTTTACGAATAATCGTTCGTTTGAAATTGATGATGTAAAAGTGGGCGACCCTAGTATCAAGCCAATTCAGTTAACCCTTGATTACAAAGAGCCTAATTGGGACACAAGTACCAGTATGGATCCATTGTTGATCAACGTTACAGCGATTAAAAACGACGGTATCACAGCCGACACCTACACGGTCACTTCAAGCAATGAAGCAGTGGTGAGCGTTACAATCGATGCAAATACGATCACCCTTACACCGATTGCTGCAGGCGATGCAACGATCACATTTGTATCGGATTCAGACCCAAGTATTACCCGTACTATTAAAGTCTCTGTTGCAGAAGGCTTTGTTATGCCAACTGCTGACTATGGTGATTTAACAGCTAAAGTAATGCCAGCGATTGCTAGCGATAACCAATTTGTTGATACCCAATTATCGCTTACTTTTGATAACGCCCCTACCTTTGGTAGTTTAGGTGAAGTTCGTATTTATAAGCAAAACGACAACACCCTAGTTGATACCCTCAAAGTGGGTAAAAATGTCGATGTGATAGGCTACACCGGCCAGGATAAAGTCCGCTCTGTGTACTACTACCCGCTCACAATTGAAGGCAATACCTTAACCATTAAACCGCATAATAATGTGCTTGAATATGGCCATACTTATCGTGTTGTCATTGGTGATGATGTGGTATTAGGCGCACAACTCAACGGTACTGATTTTATTGGCCTCGGTGATAATAGCCAATGGACGTTCACCACTAAAGTGACAACGCCGGCAAGCAATCAACTATTGGTTGATGATGACGGTGTAGCTGACTTTAGAACCGTGCAAGGTGCACTTAACTTTGCAATGGCAAATCTTGCTAAAGATGAGCAAACCACCATTTCAGTCAAAGATGGTGTATATAATGAACTGCTATTCTTACGTAATAAAAATAACGTAACTATACAAGGGCAAAGCCAAGACAATACTATTATTCAGTACGAAAACTTCGAAACACTCAATGGTGGCTCAGGTGGCAGTGCGCCTGTAGGTTCTGGCACACCGGGTGGCGGTCGTGGTGTATTCTTAGTTGAAGGTGCGGATATGTTAGTGATCAACAACCTAACATTGAAAAACACGCATTTGCGTAACAAGGTTGATTCAAACCAAGCTGAAACAATTTACTTTAATAGTAATGGTCGTTTAGTGGCTAATAATGCCAGCTTTATTAGCGAACAAGATACCCTATTACTGAAAGG
>NZ_JACJFH010000227.1:0-1310 GCF_014164495.1 Pseudoalteromonas sp. SG41-5
TGCGACGGCGAGATTATTTGGAAGGACTAGCCTATTTCGTACAGGTAGTAGTGCAAATCGATTGGAAAAATATGGATGTGAGTGATGTAATTGAAACTTAATAATTATTTTTGGGGATCCCTTAGAGATTTATCATATACCAAAAATAATCTTGAGGTGATTGTAAAAAACGACGAAGATAAAATTCGTAGTGCTTATAGAAAAGAATATAAAGGGCTTGTAGAAAATATTAAATATGCGTCACAAAAACTAGCTCAGATAAATGAAAACATAGCGTCCAGATCAAATCTTAAAAATGAAATAGATGAGTATGAAGCTAGACTAAGAAGCGAACTGAATTTTAAAAACCAAGATTTAATAAATAAGAATAAAAAACTACTAGAAGATATTAATCAATTAAACAGTGTTAAAAATTTTACCATTAAAGAAAATAAAGAAAGTGCTATTAAGGCTTTTCAAAAAGAAAAAAAGTTATTAGTTGAACAATTTAATAAAAGCCTAGAGAGTGAAGTCAGTGAACTTTCTTTTAGGAAGTTAAAATTAGAATCCGAAATAGTGCAGTTATATGAAGACAGAGATGCAGTTCAATTGCTAGTAAATGAAAAAGAGTTGCTACTAGAATCAATCACAGTACAAAAATACGAAATCGAAAGTGAAAGAGAGCGATTAGAATTACTAGAAAAAAGCATCATAAAACAAAATCGGCTTTATCTAAATGCAGCAAAAAATATTGAAAGAATTACGCCTGACTTAAAAGAGCTAACTAGAAAAGGAGGAATTCCTTGGCCATTCACACATGATTTAGTTAATGAGCTGAGTAAAGAAATTAAGCCATAGACCTTTTAAAGTTTAGGCTCTTAAATAAAAAAGTCAGCTTTTGTATCTACTAACTAAACTATAGATTTGTATGCTACGGTGAGGTTAAATACCGAAGCCACAACGACACTCAGCCGATGAATATTACGTGGGAATTAACCAACCCCATGCCAAGTGAAATGTGGCATGAGGCTGGAAAATTGGCGGTTGGGTGAGATATTCAATCATAAACCGGAACAGCATCTTCAGAATGGCCTTGTAGTATCGCATTAATAACCGCTTTAACCGTTGCCCAGAATGAGTAACCCAGCAGAAAAATACATACAACTAGCATTGAATTAATATCTAACGAACTAAAGTTGTTAAAATATGCATATTCTCACCAGCTTTGATCACCCAATGGCATTAACTTTGATCGCTTATTCTCATTAAGCTTTGATCACGAAAATTACGCGATAATGATCACTTTTGTGTTCTTAATGATTTTGCCGATC
>NZ_JACJFH010000228.1:0-1288 GCF_014164495.1 Pseudoalteromonas sp. SG41-5
ATTTCATCGAATACTAACTGCAACGTCAAATGTTTGTGCTGCTTTAAATCCTTATTGATGGTGAGCCAGTCAGGTGTTGGGTATCTTTTTTGACGGGGTGAGAAGTCCCTGATTTTTGTATTAAGGAAAGTATCGTGTTGTTTATTTTCAGGTAACGGCCAGTGATTTAAGCCTAGCTCATTGGCCTTTTTCACGAAGTTAGCGACGGTCTAAGGGGAGATATTTAAGCTTCTTGCAATCTCTCGATGGGATAATTTTGCTGAATATTTCAGCCCTAATTTAGTCTGTAATTTACTCATAGATATAGGTCTTGTTGACATGATTGTTATCCTCATCAAATGATTTAGATAATGGTTTAACATACCTACAAAAATGATAAAACGTGAACTCGGTTACGAGTGGCATTAAGCTTTGATCGGCAAAATCATTAAGAACACAAAAGTGATCATTATCGCGTAATTTTCGTGATCAAAGCTGAAGAGAATATGCATCGTAAATCATACAGTAAAGTAAATAATGCCTCAGCACAATGCGAACGGGGTAATGCAGCGGTTCCACGCATTCCTGAGTTGCGTAGAGTTGTTGTAATTACCGAGCACGGCAATGATGTACCAACCACACACATGTTAGAAGTTATACAAGACCAATCGTATTGACTGCTAAAGAAGATAGTCGATTGTAAGCTTTGGAAGGAACGCATTGGGTGGAATAACAGCCTTGTTGGCATTGGCAAAGTACTACCAAAACTAGCTATACGCTTACGAAGAAAGTATAAATGTAATGTTCTCTATCTTTGACAACTAATGGTACTGTTTTATATATATTAGGAAAAACGATAGACACGCCAGTAAAGTTGGCTTGATATCGCTTAGGCCATAAAAAGCAAATTCCCATAGCATAAGTAACACCAACTCTGACACGCTTTTAAGTGGCTCGAAGAATCCTTTTGTGAATTAGCATCGATTTGTAATATGCAATTGATGGGGCAAAAGTGATTGACTAATGCACCACTTCCTCACATGAGTTTTTATGCCACATCCTTAAACGAATATGTGCAAAACCGGCTTGATCAAATTAGTATGCCAGTCCAATTTAATGAGTGGCTTGAAAGCAATGTTGAAGAATTGTATTCCAACTGTTATTTGTAGTGACTTGCTAGCTGAATTTCATAGGTTGGATCTTAAGAAAACTTGAAGTTGAACTCTGTTAATGATCAAATAGTTACGCCAATAAAAACATGACCAAAAACAGAGTTCACATGCAGATTAACCAAGTTTCAAATCAATTA
>NZ_JACJFH010000229.1:0-1286 GCF_014164495.1 Pseudoalteromonas sp. SG41-5
TATTTTTTGTAGTACTACGACGCGATATAAAACCGCTGCTACTAATTAATTTGTTGCTAAAATATCGCAGATTCTTTGACATGCTTGGCCGTCGCCATACGGGTTATGGGCACGGCTCATTGCTCTATATGCTGCCTCATCCGTTAGCAACTCATTTAGCGCCGAAGTAATTTTGACTACATCAGTGCCAACAAGTTTAACCGTACCAGCATCAACGGCTTCAGGGCGCTCGGTAGTATCGCGCATTACAAGCACTGGCTTACCCAAACTTGGCGCTTCTTCTTGAATACCACCTGAGTCAGTTAAAATGATATGTGAGCGATTCATTAAATATACAAAAGGTAAATATTGCTGCGGCTCAATTAGAAAGACATTATCTACATCTTTTAATATACGGTTTACAGGCTCTTGCACATTTGGGTTTAAATGTACTGGGTAAAGTATTTGTGTATCAGGGTGTTCTTTAGCTGTTTGTGCTAATGCTTCACAAATTCGTTCAAACCCACCACCAAAACTTTCACGACGATGACCCGTGACTAAAATAAGCTTTTTACTCTCATCAAGCATCGGGAATTGTGATGCTAAGGTGTTGCTTAGCTCTGCATCATCTTCTATTTGTTGCTTAACCAGTAGTAAGGCATCGATAACCGTATTCCCGGTTACAAATATGTTTTCATTTGCGTAATTTTCTTTCAGCAAGTTAGCTTTTGAGGTCTCCGTTGGTGCAAAGTGGAACTTAGTTAAAGCCCCTGTTAATTTACGGTTACCTTCCTCAGGCCAAGGTGAGTAAATATTGCCTGTGCGTAAGCCTGCTTCTACGTGACCTACTGCTATTTGCTCATAATACGCAGCTAAACTCGCTGCAAAGGTTGTTGCTGTATCGCCATGAACGAGTACTACATCCGGCTTAAATTCTTTCAGTACGGGGGTTAACTCTTGCAAAATACGGCTTGTAACTTCTGGCAGTGTTTGCCCTGCTTTCATTAAGTTTAAATCATACTCTGGGGTGATTTTAAAAAGCTCAAGTACTTGGTCTAGCATTTCACGATGCTGCGCCGTTACACATACTTTAGCGTCAAAACGGCTATCGTTAGCTAGGGCGTGTACAAGAGGGGCCATTTTAATGGCTTCTGGGCGAGTACCAAATACTGTTAATACTTTCACTTTACATCCTTTGTGAGTTTTTAAATTAAATATCAGCTATAAGCTATAAAGGTAACGCGACTATATTGCATTACGATGTAAGGTTCTAGGTTCTAGGTTCTAGGTTCTAGGTTCTAGGTTCT
>NZ_JACJFH010000022.1:0-55657 GCF_014164495.1 Pseudoalteromonas sp. SG41-5
TTATGAAGAAATAGTCGAACAGGTTTCGCAAGCGTGGAATAAATTCATTTCTGTTCCTGATACGGTTAAAAGCATATGCTCTAGAGACTGGATAAAATTGACTTAATCTTTATGCAGATTGGTATGAATATTAAAACCCGTATTCTGGTGTTTGTCATTTTGTTTGAGATATTGGCTTATTCAACCCTACAGTTATTCAACACGCTAATTTACAAAGAATCTTTGGATGAATTTAAGCAAAATGAAATTCAAGCTGTGTTCAATGGCACTATTTCCCGAATCAATCATCTTACAGAACAAATGCAAGGGCATGCGATCGATCTGGCTCTAAGCGGTGAACAGTTATACTTTCTGCGTCATCAAAAATCTACTCCCATGGCTGATATCAAGGAACTGGCTCAGCGCACGTTACAAAATAAGTTTGCCAGTTTTGAACAAGCCATGGGAGGAGGGCTTTGGTATCAACCCCAGGTACTGGATGAGCAGTATCGTTATTTTGGCCCATATGTATATAAAGAAAATAAACAGCTGCAATTTACGTGGGATCTCAATAAACCACAGTACGATTATTTTTCTCAGGATTGGTACCAGCTTGCTGAACAGCAAGGGTGGGGATTAAACCAATCCAGCTATCGTCCAATATTTTGGACTAACCCTTATTACGATGATGCAGGCTCATTCTCGTTGATGATGACTATAGATGCGGTGATGCTTGACGATAACCGCAGTCCGATTGGTATGGCGACGCTCGACTGGTCTTTAGCTGAGTTAAGTGAGTTTTTAGTCAGCATTAAAGTGACCGAAAATGCACAATCATTTTTATTTCACCGGGATTCTGAGTTAATTATTGGCTTTACAGACAAGCCTCAAACGGTACAGCAGTTGACCGATGACTTTCCTTGGGCGGCAACATTAGTAGCTCAAAGTCGGTTAAGTAAGGTCAATAGCTTTGGGTTTGAGCAGCTAGCAATTGAAGATAAGTATATTTTTTATCAGCTTAGTGAGAGCGGTTTTATCTTTGGCTCATTAGTTCCTAAAAATGATTTAAGTAAACAAGTTGATAAAGTGTCTTCTTGGGCTTTAATCACAGGCAGTGGCATAGGGCTGTGCTTTATTATACTGATGATTTTTATCCTCAAAGCTTTGTTTAGCCCTTTTGATCAGGTATTAAATATCATAAAAAGCTCTATTCGTTATGGTAGTAATAAGCAAGTTAATCTACTGCCAGTTGAGTATGCTAAACGCAATGAGTTTACCCCAATTATTACTGCTTTAAATGATGTGTACTTACAAGTAAAAAGCTACGTCAGTGAGATTGAAGATGCGAATACCAAGTTGATGTCTTCACAGAAACAAGTAAAACAGTTAAATGCGGTACTTGAGCGTAAAGTGGCTCTGCGTACTGCTGAGCTTGAGACTAAGACCAAAGAAGCAACATTATCGCTGGAACAGCTAAAACGTACTCAGCAACAGTTAATTGAAAATGAAAAGCATGCGTCGTTAGGACGATTAGTTGCTGGAGTTGCTCATCAAATAAATACCCCATTGGGCATTTGCGTCACGGCTGCATCAGTACTGGAAAGCACCTCGAAAACTATTCATGGCAAAGCGGCTGCGGGTAACATGTCGAGAGAGGAGTTTAATCAGGCCTATGATCATATAATACAAAGCACAGAGTTATTGAGCGTTAATCTCCACAGAGCTACCAATCTAATCAATAACTTTAAACAAGTTGCGGTAGACAACGATACACAGGAAAATCGCTGGTTTAACTTAGGTGAGTATATCGATAATATTCTGCTGTCAATCCACTCACGTGTTGACCAAACGCCTCATAAAGTTAAATGCCAATACCAGCAAGAAATTCGTTTTTTTGCCTCACCAAGTGCATTCTCGCAAATTTTAGGGCAGCTAGTGGAAAATGCCTTAGTTTACGCTTTTGATGATTCAACGCCTGGGGAGGTGAACATTACAGTGAGTAAACATGATGAACAACTTCAGCTGATAATCAGCGATAATGGTAAAGGCATGCCAGAAGATGTCCGCAAGCAAGTATTTGACCCGTTCTTTTCTACGAATAACGCACAACTGAGTTTAGGTTTGGGGTTGCACATTGTTTATAATTTAGTAATACATAAACTAGCCGGTACGATAGAGTGCCAGAGTCAATTAGGTGCTGGCACTACTTTTATCATTACTATACCAATCAATGTAGTTGAACAACCGTGAGTATTTTTAAAGCCATTTTTTATTTTTGAAGTAAACGCCGATGGCACCGGTGATCACGACTAAAAATATAACAAAAAAACTAAATGCGTAAGGGCTCTCTGTACCAGGGATACCGCCTACATTTACGCCTAGTAAACCGGTTAAAAATCCTAGCGGTAAAAACAGTGCCGCAACCACCGACATCACATACATACGCTGATTTAATTGTTCAGAAACCTGATTAGTAATGGTTTGTTGAATAATTTGCGCACGTTCAATAGAGCTGTCTAATTCTTCAATAAAGCGGATCAGTAGATTGGTGGTTTCGTTTAACTTGGCTTTGTCGTTTTCACTAAGCCAGCTGTATTTGTTTGCCATTAAAGTACTGAGCGCTTCTTTTTGTGGCCTTAAGTAGCGTTTTAAACCAATTGATTGACGGCGTAACTGCGACAGTCCTTGGTTATCAAAGCGCTTTGTCGGCTCGTCAATTTCATCTTCAAAAATATCGAGAGTGTCATCTAAGCCATCAATTACCCCTTGCATACGTGAGGTAAGATTTTGTGTCAGTTGGCAAACTAATTCAGAAATGCTAACTGGCCCAGTTTTTTCTTCCAGTGCAGCTAAAATATCTTGGACTGAAAGTAAACGGCGTTTTCGGGTAGTGACCACTACATTTTCATTGATAAATAAACGAATTGAGACCATGTCTTCAGGGCTCTGCGCAGGATTTAAATTCACGCCTCGTAAAAACAACATACAACCGTTAGTTACTTTGGTGATACGAGGGCGTGTTTCATCGGCTGTTAATGATGCAAGTTCATAATCAGTCAACAATTCACTGTTTTGTAACCAATCTATGGCTTCACTTTGGCTATAATCAAGATGAACCCACAATTTACCTTGCTCAGGCTGCCAGTTATGTAGGTCTGCACTATTATCAATTGTGCGTGCGCCGCCTTGTTCATCAAGTATAAGTGCGTGTAGTAAACCATTGAACATAGTAAATTCTCATTAATCCTGTATGTTAATATAGTTGACTATTGAGTGACTTAGGTCAATTAAATTAGCTTATCATTTGGATAAAATTATTTCATTTGTGTTTTTATCCGTGTAGCGTATAAGACAGTTTTTTATTAAAGGGCACATTTATGACGGCAAAGATAATTGTTGGTTGGCGTGAGTGGTTAAGTTTACCTGAGCTTGGCATTAATCAAATTAAGGCTAAGATTGATACGGGCGCCCGTACGTCATGTATTCATGCTCTTAATATTGAAGAATATGAGCGAGAAGGCGAAAAGTGGGTTAAATTTATTGCTCAGCCTTTGCAAGAAGATGAGCACACTCAAATTGAGTGTGATGCTAAAGTAAAAAAGATGAAATATGTAACCAGCTCAAGTGGGCAGCGTGAGTTGCGGTATTTTATTGAGACTAAGCTCTGCGCTGGTGATAAAAGTTGGCCAATAGAAGTCACTTTGACCAGCCGAGCGAGTATGAAGTTTAGAATGTTATTAGGGCGCACAGCCATGGAAAATCGTATAGTCGTTGATCCGGCTTTATCTCATTTATTAGATAGTTAAGGTTTTAACTATGAAAATTGGTATTTTATCTCGTAACAAGAATTTATATTCAACGCGTCGTTTAATTGAAGCAGCTGAGATGCGTGGTCATGAAGTAAAAGTGATCGATGCATTACGTTGTTACATGAACATTAACTCTGAGCAACCAGAGATCCATTATCGCGGTGAAAATTTAAAAGATTTTGATACCATAATCCCGCGTATTGGTGCTTCAGTTACTTTTTATGGTTGTGCAGTACTGCGTCAGTTTGAAATGATGAATGTATTTCCTGTTAATGAATCAGTTGCTATTTCACGTTCGCGAGATAAATTACGTTCGTTACAGTTGTTATCACGTAAAGGCGTTGGTATGCCGGTAACCGGTTTTGCCAGCAAGCCAGATGACGTTAAAGACTTACTTGAAATGGTTGGCGGTGCACCTGTAGTTATTAAGCTGTTAGAGGGTACTCAAGGCATTGGTGTGGTGTTAGCTGAAACACGTAAAGCTGCTGAGAGTGTTATTGAAGCCTTTATGGGCTTAAAAGCTAATATCATGGTACAAGAGTATATTAAAGAAGCTGGTGGTGCAGATATCCGCTGTTTCGTACTTGGTGACAAAGTGATTGCCGCAATGAAGCGTCAAGCACAAGATGGTGAGTTCCGTTCTAATTTACACCGCGGTGGCAGTGCAACATTAGTGCGTATTACGCCAGAAGAACGTAGAACAGCAGTAGCTGCAGCTAAAGCAATGGGCTTGAACGTAGCTGGGGTTGATTTACTTCGTTCATCTCGCGGACCTTTGGTAATGGAAGTTAACTCTTCACCAGGTCTTGAAGGTATCGAAGTAGCAACAGGAAAAGATATTGCAGGTATGGTGATCGAATTTATCGAAAAAACCGCTGCAACCAAAAGGACCGCAACGCGTGGCAAAGGTTAGAATCAATAGTGCGTTTACTTTATTAGGTGAAACGGTGGGTGTCGGTGAGCGTAAGACGCTGGCTCTAGAAGCAGCTAAACTGTACACCCATTCGCCGTTGAATATCCCAATAGAGGTAGTGAATGGAGTTCAAGCAGGGCCTGTTTTAATGGTCTGTGCGGCTATTCATGGTGATGAACTCAATGGCGTAGAGGTCGTACGCCAATTATTAGCAAAAATAGATGCTAACCAGCTGCGTGGTACGCTGATTGCTGTGCCGATTGTTAACGTATTTGGTTTTATTCATAAGTCACGTTATTTACCTGATCGCCGTGATATGAATCGTAGCTTTCCAGGTTCTATTCGTGGATCGCTTGCTGGACGTATGGCACATATGTTCTTTTCGCAAGTGGCCATTCATTGTACGCATATTATTGATTTACATACTGGCGCAATACATCGCACCAATTTACCGCAAATTCGCGCAGATTTGAGTGATGAAGCAACGGCACAAATGGCGAATGCATTTGGTACACCAGCCGTTATTGATGCGTCACTTCGTAATGGTTCACTGCGAAGTGAGGCCGCGAACTTAGGTATTCCGGTGATTACATACGAAGCTGGAGAAGCGCTGCGGTTTGATCCAATTGCAATAGCGGCTGGTATGCAAGGCGTTGATTATGTCATGCGTCATTTAAAAATGATCCGTGGCAAGCGCGCTAAGAAGTTACCTGAGCCAATTATTGCCAGCTCTACCAGTTGGGTGCGTGCTGAAGTCGATGGCATTGTGCGTGCGCAAGTATCATTGGGTGAGCGAGTAATGAAAGGGCAAATATTAGCTTATATCAGTAGCCCACTCGGTGATTCTGAGCTGGAATTATTAGCGCCAAGAAGTGGTATAGTGATTGGTCAACAAACTATGCCACTGGTTAATGAAGGTGATGCAGTGTTTCATTTAGCATATTTTGCTCACGCAAACAGCTTGGTAGAACAACAGCTTGAAACCTTTATTGATGAAATAAGTGATATTGAAGATGAGTTAAAAACAGCGGAATTAAATAATTAATTGCTGATTGTAACTGATCAAAAAAGCCGTTTAAGGATATTCTTAAACGGCTTTTTGTTTGTGCTTTTAGTTTATTGCAGCTTTTTAGGTCCAATAGCGCGCTTAACCGCGATTGCTTTAGTAGGTTTCGGCTCTTTATTTAAAACCATCACCGGACGAGTAACAAATAGGTTATTAGGATAAATAACTCGGTGCCCATCAACATGTTCTAATACCACATTCATCAAGCCCATCTCGACAATACGCCCCTCAACAAAGTTCGCGCCGTCAATAACTCTAACCCAATAACCAACACGACAGTCATTTTGAATAAACATTAGCAAAAACGAGGTCAGATTGCTCAATAGCGACCAAGCTGCAAATAGTGCAACACCTAGCATGGCAAACAAGGATGAGCCAAGTACCAGTAAACCCCGTAATTCAATACCCCAAAAAACTAACACTAAGCACAGCATTACAAATGCGAGAATAATTTTCAGTAATAGTTCGGCACGATATTTACGGTGAATATCGACTTTGCCCTTAATAGTTTTTTCGAGTAATTTTTTAGTCAGTTTTAATAGTACAGGAAAAAGTAACAGAGCGACTAAAGTGACGATGAGTTTATACTGCGTGCTAAGAATATCTAACAGTTCCACAATCAATCCAAATGCGGTTTAGGAGCAACTAGTTTAGCGTTTTTAGCACACTTTAAAAGGAATTTTTTACAGTGACTAGCCATTGAATAGAATCAACATCATCACTTTTATCAAGTGGAGCGGCGATATCTAAATGGATCACAGTCCCTGCATTTGCTCTGCTTGGAGCGAGCCGTAACCCGATACCTATATTTTTCAATACTTGGCCATTTTTACCGTTATTTTGGTCATTAAACCAAGCGCGACCAATATCAAAAAATGCAGCTCCACCAACTTTAAACAGCTGAAGCAGGTCGTATTCCCAATAATAGCGTTTTTCAAGATTAACTAAAAAACTACGATCGCCTTGTTGGTAGTCTAGCGGATAGCCACGTAGGCCATTTTCGCCGCCTAAGATTAGCTGTTTGTCGGGAGTTAGGTTTTTAGCATAGTCTAAGCGTATTTTGGCATACCACGATTGTTCAAAACTGGTGTTTAAATAATACTGCACTTGAGTGCTCGCGAGTAAGTTCTCTACTTTGCTTTGTTGTTCGTTCCAATTACCATCTAGGCTAGCATGAAAGCGCCAAAGGGTATTATCGCCACTAAAATGAGCTTTTTTCGCATCAAAAGAGTAAATAGCGCGGCTATCGTCATTGCTTAATTCTTCACTTGCATAGCCTAATAAACCTTGCACATTCCAACCAAGATTTAAATCTTCAGTACGATAAATACTGTCGAAATTACGCACTTTTATGTAGTGATCTTCAAACCAATGACCACTGATATATGGATAGCTTAGCTCCCGTTTTTCAGCCAATGGTGTGACGGTATTTACTGTGCTCTCAAAAGCTTGCTGTTCATGGGTATAACCGACGCTAATGCGTTGAGTCCAATTATTAGCAAGCTGTTTAGAGTGGCCAAAGTGAATGCGATTATAGTCTGTTTTCTGGATAAATTGACTGAATACTTCACCACGTTTATAGAGAGATTCAATTCGTTGATCAGAGTAGCTTAATAAGCCATAGCTGTAAGGCGTATCAATAGAGTAAAAAGGGTAGCTAAGCTCGAGTAAATGGCGTTTACCATCGTCGTTATCTGAGTATTCTATACGACCACGGTAGCGGCTAGAAAGTATATTAGGATCATCATAAACAAACAGGTAACCATTACGTTCTGCATCGGTAGTGCGAGCAAGTGACAAACGTTTACCCCAGCCAAATAAATTGGATTCGCGAAACCCAATGCTCGATTTATTTTCGCCACCACTGCGGCTGAAGCTAATTTCTGGTAGTAACGTCCATAAATCGCGGGTGATCACTTTTACATTAATGTCACCATCGCAGTTAGTTTCTGCTTTTATTCTGGCATCGTATAGATAACCTTGACGACGTAATAAGCGCTCTGATTCGGCGAGTTTTTTCGGCTCATAGTGATCACCAGGTTCGAACAATAAAATATTTTTTATAACGTCTGGCTCAGTGGTCATATGAACACGATTGGCAAAGCGAAATAATGCGTTATTTTCTGCTTCTAAATTGGTATTGAAGACGTTGAGTTGATCAAGTTCGACCTGGGCAATTTTGGCTTTGTTGGTTTTTTCTGGCAGTGTCTCATCGACATCAAGTTGGCGACGGAGATTTTTTTCAGTGGGTGTAATTGTGCGTTGATTACTGCAACTTTGCTGTTCGTCACCAGATGATTGCGCTAAGCCATAGGATGAATAGAGCAAAGTGCTGCAACAGCTAAACAATAAAAATGCATAAGCGTTATTTACAACCATTGAAATCCTTTATTATGGGTTTTTACCGTTAACCCACTACACACTAAGTTTGTGTATAAGTCTACCTCATTGTTGCAATAGTGTAAGAAAATAGTGTGCTAAGGCTGCTAATAAATGCTCAGCTTCAATGCCTTCGCCATTAACCCAAATACTGTTACTGTAGTGTTCAAAGTTTAAATTAAAGCTTTGCTGTGCATACGTAAAGCGACATTGGTGGCGATCCGCTCCCGCTGCAAATTCACCAATTACTATTTCTGGGCCATGTAAAAATAACTGCGCCCAAAGCTCGAAATCATCATCGTTGGGCATTTCGCTGGGGATAATAATAATGGCATTATGTTGATTATCTAGTTGCAGCTGAGTCATCAATTTTCTCTTTATTTAAGACTGGGCTAAGTAGTCGCGTATGGCGTGTAAAAAAGGGCTGCCGTACTTATTGAGTTTAGTAAAGCCAACTCCTGACACTTTGAGAAATTCACTGTCATTGGTTGGCATTAGTTGCGCCATTTCTGCGAGGGTTTTATCGTTAAACACCACATATGGTGGCACATCATCCGCATCGGCAAGCTCTTTACGTAAGGCACGTAGTTTGGCAAATAGCTTTTTATCGTAATTAAACTGAGCGAGCTTGTCTTGGTATACGTGCTTCGCTTGCAGACGTGGTTCAGCCATTTGCAGCGCGTATTGACCTTTCAAAATAGCGCGAGCACCTTCGGTTAAGCGCAGTGCTGAGCCTTGGGTGATATCTTGACTCAGTAAGCCTTGGTGAATCAGTTGGCGTAAAATACTGAGCCAAAATTCACTACTGTGGTCTTTACCTATGCCATAAGTGCTGAGTTGGTGGTGATTGTTATCCCTAATGCGGCTGGTATTTGCTCCGCGCAGTAGCTCAACTATGTAGCCTAAACCAAACCGTTGTTCGGCACGATACACACACGAAAGGGCTTGTTGTGCCACTAAAGTACCATCAAAACTTTTTGGTGGATTTAGGCAAATATCGCAGTTGCCGCAAGGTTCGCGTTGATATTCACTAAAGTAGTTAAGAAGTATTTGTCGACGACATGTTTGTGCTTCTGCGAAGCTGGCCATGGCGTTAAAGCGTTGCTCTTCGACACGACGACGTTGTTCATCTTCAATGTCTTCAAAAAATCGCCTAACACGGCCAATATCGGCCGGATCAAAATACATAATAGCTTCAGCGGCCAAGCCATCACGGCCAGCACGGCCAGTTTCTTGATAGTAAGACTCGATACTTTTGGGAATATCATAATGCAGTACAAAACGGACGTTGGGTTTATTAATGCCCATGCCAAAGGCAACAGTAGCCACCACTATTTGAATATCGTCACGGGCGAAACCGGTTTGTACAAATTGGCGTTGCTCGTTACTCATACCTGCATGGTAAGCCGCTGCGTTCATTCCAGCATCAGCGATCTTTTCAGCTATTTCATCAACTCGTTTTCGACTGGTGCAATAAATAATACCACTTTGACTTTGTTGTTCTTTTAAGTAGCGAAGTAATTGCGCCAGCGGTTTGAATTTTTCTTCAATGGTGTAACGAATATTTGGTCGATCGAAACTACCAGTGTGTATATAGGGGGCATTTAAACCAAGCTGCTGGACGATATCAAACCGCGTGGCTTTATCAGCTGTCGCTGTGAGCGCCATCATAGGCACATCTGCAAAGCGTTGTTTTAGTTCGCTTAAGCGGCAGTAGTGAGGGCGAAAATCATGACCCCAATGTGATACACAGTGAGCTTCGTCAATCGCAAATAAACTAATATTAAGGTGACTTAAGCGCTCTTTAAATTCATGTTGCAGCACTTTTTCAGGTGCAACATACAGTAGCTTAAGCAAACCATTGTGCAGTTGTTGATATATTTGCTGCTGTTCGTCGCGGTTTAAACTGTTATTGATATACGCCGCTTTCACCCCGAGCGCTTGCAATTGTGATACTTGATCTTGCATAAGGGAAATTAATGGCGAAATAACGACTGTCAGACCGCTTAAGGCAAGCGCGGGCACTTGGTAGCATACTGATTTGCCGCCGCCAGTTGGCAGCAATACTAGCGAATCTTGGCCGTTAAGGGCTGCATTGATCACCGTTTCTTGGCCATCACGAAATTCGCTATAACCAAACACTTGTTTGAGTATAGCTGCGGGACTGCGCACTACGGTGCTTGCTGTGGGATTTGGTGTATTCATCGCGGACATTTTAGAGCTTTTAGACGACCTTGCATAGGTGCTTTTTATCGCACTTTCTTTTTAGTTGTGCTTTACTCATCTTACCAGTTATAAAGTCGCGGATAATAATAATGAATAAAGCCCAATTAATTGACCAAGTTGCTAAAGTTTTTGTAGAGCAAATGCCGTTTAACCAGTTTTTACAAATAAAAGTTAAATCACTAGATGCGGAACAAGCGCAAATAAGCTTTCCTTGGCAGGATGTCTTTATTGGTAATCCTGCTCAAAAAATTCTCCACGGTGGGGTGATCTCTGCGGTGCTTGATAATGTGGGGGGGATGCTAGCGGCGGCGGCGATGATAGATAAGCTCACTGAGCTTAATATAGTTAGTATTCAAACCAAGCTAGCGACACTCGGCACCATCGATTTGCGCACTGATTACTTGCGTCCAGGCAAAGGGCTTGAATTTACCGCTAGTGCTAAGCTAATTCGCTCCGGTAATAAAGTATGTGTATGCCGGATGGAGCTCCATAATGAACAAGGCATTCAAATAGCTTTTGGTACGGCAACTTATTTAGTTGGATAAAGCGTAGCTGGCAGGTAAACTAGCCGCCATTAAACTACATCAGAAACAATCTATGCCAACTAATCCTGAACAGCGTAAAGGTGTTATCTTAGCCTGTATGGCTTTTTTTATGTGGGGCTTAGCACCTATTTATTTTAAATTACTACAGCATATATCAGCTTTTGAAATACTGATGCATCGTGTGGTTTGGTCGGTATTATTCATCGTCATCATTGTTGCAGTAATGAATCAATGGCATAAAGTACAGCATGTACTTAAACACCCTAAACTCATTGCTATGCTGGTTATTACGGCCACCTTACTTGGCTTTAACTGGGGGCTATTTATTTGGGCGGTTAATAATGATCATATGCTTGATGCAAGTCTTGGTTATTATATCAATCCGTTATTAAACGTACTGCTAGGTATGCTTTTTTTAAGTGAAAAACTACGCAAATGGCAAGCGCTAGCGGTTGCTCTGGCGTTATTTGGTGTGGTGATCCAAGTTATTAGTTTTGGCTCATTTCCGGTGGTCGCACTTTCATTAGCAGGGTCATTTGCGGTGTATGGCTTACTTCGTAAAAAGTTACCTATCGAATCATTGCCGGGGTTACTACTAGAGGCATTAATATTATTGCCAGTTGCTTTAGTATATTGGTGGTTAATGGCGCCATCGAATAGCTCTGATTTCGTAGCGAATGATTGGCATACTAATGTATTGTTGATCAGTGCAGGCGTTATTACCACACTGCCACTACTTTGCTTTACAGGTGCTGCCAAGCGATTGCAGTATACTACCTTAGGGTTTTTCCAATATATTGGGCCAAGTTTAATGTTTGTGTTGGCGGTGGTATTTTATGGTGAAGTATTTAGTCCTGAACGAATAGTAACATTTGCTTGTATTTGGAGTGCGCTGGCTATCTTTAGTTGGGATTCCTATCGACAATCACAAAAGCGTAAACGTGAAAATATCCCTGCACCCACTAAGCCTGTTTAAGCAATGACTTTATTGCGGCCAGTTTCTTTGGCTTCATAAAGCTTAATATCGGCCTGTTTTAATAATTCATCAATTTGATAAACAGGCCCGTGTGCGTAACCAATAGAGAGCGTAAATTGAATTTTTTCTTTGCTAAATTCAGGGCTATTGAGCTCAACAAAGTGACGAAAATTATCCAGACGTTTTAATATTTCATCTTTATTTGTGTCATTAAAATACACAGCAAACTCTTCACCGCCTAAACGAGCCGCCAAGTCTTTTGTAAAGTATTTTGCAAAACAAATTGAAAGTCCTTTTAGTACTTCATCACCAGCATCGTGGCCATAGGTATCATTGATTGCTTTGAAATGGTCAATATCGAGCATCGCCAAAGAGGGAATTAACTCTTTTTTCTGCAGTTGTTTTAATGATTTTGTGGTCTCTTCAAAGAAGTAGCGACGATTAGGTAGTTTAGTTAAATAGTCAGTGTTCGCTTGTAAGCGAATGGTGGCAATTTGTTCCAGCATGTCAACGTTCTGGCTCAAACGGCAATAAAATTCCTCGTTATTAAATGGTTTACGTAAATAGTCGTTTGCGCCATTTTTCAAAAAACGCGCCGAAAGATGCGCTGCATTTGAGCCGGAAATACCGATTATTGCTTTTTCATCATTACTGTATAAGCGACGAATTTCACCACATAACTCATCACCATTCATGTTAGGCATTTCGTTATCTGCAATTATAACTGCTATATCAGGTGTTTGTTCGAGCACTGCAAGTGCTTCAATGCCATCACAGGCTTGTAATATTTGATATTTATGACGTTTAAGCAAGCTGCATATATGTAGTCGTGCTGATGGTGAGTCATCGACGACTAAGACTTTAACGTTTTCGTTGCGAGGTAAGCGCTGTAGTTGCTTTTCTAAATAATGGTAGGCTTGCTTGTTCTCTTTAGTGATGTAATCAATTATTGGATATTTTTCGACGGTATCACGGGTCTTTGCATCTATATTGCCGGTCATTACTATAGTAGGAATTTGAGCTTCAATAGTGCAGGGTACAGCCTCGCCTTGTGGTGCGTCAGGTAGAATAAAGTCTACTACAGCGCAAAAATAGTTATTTTTACTAATTAACTCTTTTGCTTGCGCTAAGGAACAGGCTATATCTGCATCATAGCCAACTTTAATTGCAATGTGCTTTTGCACTCGCGCTATAGTTGGCGTATCTTCAATGATGAGTATTTTTCGTGTCACGTAACACCTTGTTTTTGGCATGGCCAAGTTTGTTCAGTTATACAAGTTGTAACTGTTAAAACACGAAAAAGCAAATAACACCATTACTTTTATAAACTATCAGACTCCGAATAGTAGTCTGGATTTTGTGGTGCAGGACTTGAAATTTTAGAACGCCCAAACAGAGTATGAAACTTTGCTTTACACGTCGTTAGCTTTAGGTATTTAATCCACGCACGTTCAATTGCGTTGGTTGGTTCTTGATTACCAGAGACAACGGCAAAAAATTGTTCTTGGATTTCATTTTGTGGTTCAAGGGTTTTATTATATAACCCTTTTAGAACAACACCGTGTTGTTCAAGGATACTGGCTTCTAGTAAGGTAAAATTACCGCTGCGGCCGAATCCGCGCGGAAAGTTTTGATCATCATAAAACTGACGTTGGCTTACAAATGCTTGGCGAAGTAGTGAAATATCATTGCTCATGGCTGTTTCCTCATACCCTATTTTCAAGCTGGAGTATGGATCAAGTTGCGCAATTTATTAAACAAAAAATTTTTATCGTGAGGATAAATAATTGGATATAGATTTATTGAAAACCTTTGTCGAAGTGGTACGTACTCGTCACTTTGGTAAAGCGGCTGAAAACCTTTACATTACGCAGTCTGCGGTGAGTTTTCGAATTCGTCAATTAGAACAAGGACTAGGGGTTAATTTATTTATCCGCCAACGTAATAACATCCAATTGACTGCACCAGGGGAGCGCTTATTACCCCATGCGCAAATGATTATTACTGGTATGCAACGGGCTAAAGTCGATGTTGCTCTTGCGGATAATATGCATAAGCAAGTGAGTTTAGCAGGGACGCCTAATATTTGGGATGCTTTTTTACAGTTTGGTATCACTAATATTGTTTCTGCAATGCCAGGGGTATCGCTGGTGGCTGAAGTTAAAGCACAACAAGAAAGCACACGGTTATTATTAGAGCGCACCTTAGACCTAGCTATTTTATTTGATCCACCAAAAGTGGATGAATTAGTAGTTGAGCGTATTTGCACCTTGCCAATTATACCTATCAGTGCATTTGAAGGAGCTGCGAATGAAAACTTTTTTGATAATCAATATGTCTATGTTGACTGGGGAACTACCTTCTCTCTTTGGCATGCACGGCAATTTACTGGTCACACTCCACCATATTTTCGCACCAGCACAGGACGCATTGCATTAGATTTGATACTACAATGTGGAGGTAGTGCATTTATTCCTGAAGTTTTAGCGAAAAGCCATATAGATAAAGGGGAGCTACATCGAGTGTCTGATGTGGAACATACTTCTCGGGATATTTTTGTCGCTTATCACAGAGATAATGAACAAAAACCCTTGCTTGAGACGTTGGTTAATTTATTACTGGAATTAACACCAACAATAAGCAGTGAATTTAGTGCTAAGTAAGCTATATATGACAGTTTTATGTTGATTTGATGTCTTTTGTTGTTCCTTTTTATGAATAATATGAGTCATAAATGTTTCTGTTGTAATATTTCTGTCATTTACCACAGGCAAAATGCAGCGAATTAAAAATTAGTCTGTTGCGTTTATTGAGGAAATAATATGAAATTTGCAAAGTCGAGCTTATTACTAGCTGTGTTAAGTGGTTTATCTTTTTCTGCGTTTGCTGATGTTGATGTGTATGGTAAAGCGAATGTATCTGTGCAATCTTCGGATGACGGTGAAGGGTCATTCAGCGAAATTAAAAGCAATGCATCGCGAATTGGTTTTAAAGGTTCTGAAAACATCAGTGATGGCTTAGAAGCTATTTATAAGTTCGAATTTCAAGTTAATGTTTCTGATGATTCAAAAGACACGGTTACATCACGTAATCAATACGTTGGTTTAAAAGGTGGATTTGGTCAATTAGTGATTGGCCGTAATGATACTGCTTTAAAGCAATCACAAGGAAAGTTGGATTTATTTGATAACCTTGAAGGTGATATCAAAAATTTATTTAAAGGTGAAAACCGACTTAGTGATACGGTTACTTATTCATCAAAGGATTTAAGTGGCTTTAAAGTGCTTGCAACTTACGTTGCAGAAAAAGACAGTGAAGGCGATAGCGGTTATTCATTAGCACTTACTTATGGCGATGCTGGACTGAAGAAAAGCAATGTTTATGCATCAGTTGCTGCCGACAGTGAAGTTAATGGTTATGATGTTGTACGCGCTACCGTGCAAGGGAAAGTAGCTGATTTTAAACTAGGTGCAATGTACCAAAGCCAAGAAAAAGTGGATGGTAGCGGTGATGCCGATGGTTATTTAGTTAATGCGGCTTACACCCTTGATAGCAATACATTTAAAGTTCAATACCAAGTAATGGATTTTGATGCGGGTGATAAAAAGTCTGCCATCTCTGCAGGTGTTGATCACTCATTGAGCAAAAACACCACGTTATTTGCCTTCTACACTAATTTTGATATGGACAGCAATGTTGATCAAGATTACTTAGGTGTTGGCATGGAATACAAGTTTTAGTCTTTAGACCGTTGAAAAAGCCTTACTTATTGCTGTAAGGTTTTTTACTATTAAGCTTGTGCATACACTGATTTACCCGCAAGCCAGCGATTGATTAGTTGTTCTACTTGTTCAGGATACTGGCGGAGCATTTGTAGTGCGATAGGTCTGACTAAGTTGAGTGTGTGCTTATCTCTGGTTAAGTCAGCAATTTTAAATTCCGCTAAGCCTGTTTGTTTAGTGCCGAGCACTTCACCTGGACCACGAATTTCCAAATCACGTTCAGCAATTACAAAACCGTCATTGCTATCTCTTAGAACTGCCAAACGTTTTTGTGCAGTATGAGACAGCGGTGCGTGGTATAAAAGCACACAATGGGATGCGATTGCACCACGACCAACTCGCCCACGTAACTGATGTAATTGTGCAAGGCCAAGCCGTTCAGGATTCTCAATGATGATCAAACTGGCATTCGGCACATCTACACCGACTTCAATGACCGTTGTCGCCACTAATATATGAATCTTTCCAGCTTTGAACTCGCTCATAATAGCTTGCTTTTCTGCTGCTTTCATACGGCCATGAACTAATCCTATAGTTAACTCTGGCAGTGCATGAGTTAATTGCAGTGCGCTATCTTCTGCTGCTTGGCATTGCAATGCTTCCGATTCATCAATTAAGGTGCATACCCAATATACTTGACGACCTTGCTCGGTACAGGCTGTTTTTACACGAGCAATAATTTCATCACGACGCGTATCAGGTAGTGCAATGGTTTTAATTGGGGTACGTCCTGGTGGCAACTCATCAATCACGGACGTTTCTAAATCGGCATAAGCTGTCATCGCCAGTGTACGTGGGATCGGTGTTGCTGTCATAACCAGTTGATGGGGATAGCAATCACCAAAACGGCCTTTTTCTCGTAGCGATAAGCGCTGATGGACGCCAAAGCGGTGTTGTTCGTCAATAATAATAAGCACTAGGTTATTAAATGTTACTTGTTCTTGAAATAACGCATGAGTCCCAACAATCATTTGCGCTTCACCTGATGCTATTTTTTCAAGCGTTGCGCTGCGTTCTTTTCCTTTGGTTTTACCACCGAGCCATGCTGTAGTTATACCTAAAGCCGTAAACCAATTTTCGAAAGTAATGCCATGTTGTTCTGACAGAATTTCGGTGGGTGCCATTAATGCCACCTGATAGCCCTGTGCGATAGCTGTTAAGGCGCTCAGTGCCGCAACGAGGGTTTTACCTGAGCCAACATCGCCTTGTACTAAGCGCATCATTGGATAAGGAGACTGCAAATCGTTTTTTATTTCAGCGACGACTTTGTTTTGCGCGTTGGTTGGAGCAAAGGGGAGCTGCGCTAAAAAATCATGCTCCAGATGATTAATAGGGTTCAGAGCAACTGCTTTTACTTGCTGTCCTTGTTGACGTAATTTTAATAAGCTCAAATTTTGCGCCAGTAACTCTTCAAACACTAAACGTTGTTGAGCCGGGTGCAGGCCTTGCTCTAATGCGGTGATATCTACATCATTAGCGGGGCGATGTAAAAGTAGCAGTGCTTGAGTTAAATCCATACCAGCGTGTTGGAATTGCACTGGCAATAACTCTTCTACCTGATATTTTTCAAGTAATGCAATCGCCTGATCACTTAATGCACGGATCGACAGTTGTTTTAACCCTTCCGTTGTCGAGTAAACAGGCGTTAGTGTGGTCGCTGTTGGTTGTTCGCTCGGTGTATCGCTGAGGCTGTATTCAGGATGAGTCATTTCATAACCCACTCTGCCACGTCGTACCTCGCCAAAACAGCGGATCACCTTACCGCTACTTAAGGTATTCTTTTGTGCTGCAGTAAAATTAAAAAATCGCAGGGTGAGTCGTCCAGTACCATCGTTAACTTGGCAAACGAGCATTTTACGTTTACCAAAGGTAATTTGGCTGGTTTCTATGGTGGCTTCAATACTGACATGACTATGCACAGCTAAATCACTGATAGCATAAATACGGGTGCGGTCTTCATATCGAAGCGGTAGATGAAAGAGCATATCTTGCACTGTGCTAATGCCGAGTTTTTTTAGCCGCTCGGCCATCTTTGGACCAACGCCTTTGAGGTCAGTGATTGGGTAGCGGCTTAAAGTTGGCTTTGACACAATACGCTCAAATCTTTCATTTTTAGATACTTTTTAGTTTACGTGCGAACAGGCTTGTCATCAAGCATGTTTTAATTTGTGCCAAAACTCATCATCAGCGATGATTTCACCATTTTCATCGAGGGCTGGATAGGGTTGCGATTTTTCTTTGCATTTTTGTGCAATGATTGGATGGCAACCTTCAAATAGCATCTTATGTTTTATGCTCTCATCCAGCATAGTGCGCTCATATAAGCCGGCTTGCAGACGTTGGTTTTGTGCCTCAAATAATATCAGTGCAGCGGCCACAGACACATTCAGAGACTGCGCCATACCTTGCATTGGAATAATAATGTTTTTATCTGCGTGGGCAAGTGCTTGTGGAGAGATCCCGGTTTTTTCTTGGCCGACAATAATGGCTGTTGGCAGAGTATAATCAATCTCACGGTAGTCAACAGCATCAGGGCATAAGTTAGTAGCGAGTATTTGTACTTGCGGATTATGCAGGCGCATCATAGCCACAGCGCTGTCGATATCTTTATGTAAGTGAGTTGCGATCCAATTTTTACTGCCCCCAGAGGTATTATTGGTGAGCCATTTTTGGTTTTGTGGCCATACTGCATGAACATTATGGCAACCCACAGCATCAGCGCTGCGAACAATTGCAGACAAGTTATGGTGTTTGTGCACATCTTCTAAGCACACGGTTAAATCGGTTTGACGACGATCTAGTACGTGTTTAATGCGATGATAGCGGGTGTTTTCCATTTTTAGCCTTGTCTTAACTCATAAAATTGCCGCTATTATACGGGAATTACCGTCTTAAGGCATTACTGAGCGGCTAATTGGGTTTTGCAGTGATATTAGCGTTTCGGTTGACTGAATAGCTTCGATAGCTTGAATCTTATTGATCAATACATCTTGTAAATGATCAATTGAACGGGTCATTACCTTAATAAAAATACTGTAGTTACCGGTTGTGTAATAAGCCTCAACGACTTCTTCAAGTTCCTTTAGGTGCAATAAGGTTTGTGGGTAGTCTCGAGCATTATTGAGGTTGATGCCAATAAAACAACATACATCGTAGCCTAACTGCTTGGCATTGACGCTAACTTGGGTGCCTGTAATGATCCCGGCTTGTTTCATTTTTTCAATCCGTACATGAATTGTACCTGCGCTAACGGCGAACCGTTTGGCTAATTCTGCATAGGCTGTGCGGGCATTATCCATTAATGCGTGGAGGATCTGTTTATCAAGATTATCGATTTGATAATTTTCCATATAAATATCATCTTTAAATTGTTGAATCATCATTTTTTATACCACTAAATTAATCAAATTAATATGGTAAAGGTGTTTTTGTTATTGGTTATTGAATTAAAGTGCAAAATGATTGAGGATTGCTTTAACGACATGGTTGCTCATAGTGCAATCATGCATTTATGCAAGTAACAATAACTGGGAATGAGGCCAATTATTATGAGTTCACACTTTGTCCATCAACAGCTGCAAATTAGTAAAGTTAAACAGTATTTTTCACACCAGCTAGAACAACAGCTAGGGTTAATTGAAGTACAAGCGCCTATTTTGGCTAAAGTAGGCGATGGTATCCAAGATAACCTAAGTGGCACTGAAAATGCGGTTGCGGTAAAAGTTAAAACTATTCCAGCGAGTCAATTTGAAGTGGTTCACTCTTTGGCAAAATGGAAGCGAAAAACACTAGCTGAGCACGGCTTTGCAATTGGTGAAGGTTTATACACACATATGAAAGCGTTGCGCCCGGATGAAGAGTCATTAAGCCCCATCCATTCTGTTTATGTTGATCAGTGGGATTGGGAGAAAGTAATTTGTGCCAGTTCTGAGCGCTCTCTTGATAAGTTAAAAGAAACAGTACAAGCCTTGTATAAAGGCTTAAAAGCAACCGAGCAATTTGTTGCTGATGAATTTGGTATATCACCATTTTTACCCGCTGATATTACTTTTGTACACAGTGAACAGTTACGTCAAATGTACCCTGATTTTACCGCCAAGCAGCGCGAAAAAGCGATTACACAAGAATATGGTGCGGTGTTTTTGATAGGCATTGGTGGGGCATTAGCCGATGGTAAGATTCATGATGTACGCGCACCTGACTACGATGATTGGTCGACTCAGACTTGCGAGCAATACAGTGGCTTAAATGGTGATATTTTACTGTGGAACCCTGTGCTTGAAGATGCTTTTGAAATTTCATCAATGGGTATTCGCGTATCACCAGAAGCATTAGTTGCACAGCTTGCAATTACCGGTGACCAAGCTCGTTTAGAATTTGATTGGCATAAGCAACTACTAGCTAAACAATTACCACAGACAATAGGTGGTGGCATTGGTCAATCTCGATTGGCGATGTTGTTATTACAAAAACCTCACATCGGTCAAGTACAAGTAAGTGTATGGCCGGAGGAGTTAAAACAACAAGTGGCTGGTATTTTATAACGTAGACGAGAGAATAGAGATTATCTGCTGTTAGTCTCTATCTGCTTGCGATCAACTGGTTTTAAATTCAATCTCTATTTTTCCTTCTTGCAGTTTTACGTTACAAGGAGGATAGCTGCGATTTGTTCTTAATACTTTATCGAAAATGTGGATTTCTACCCCAGAATGCAATTTTTTATTGACCGCTAAATTAGCATTATCAAGTAGTTCATATAGACTTTGTTCTAGCGTTGTTAGGCGTTTTTCTAGCTGCTCTGCTTGTTGGCAATAATGTTGCTGAGTAGCTCCTATTTTAGCGAGCAATAGTTTTTTCTTATCTAAATCTTTTACTAAATCGGCCTTTTCTAGCGTTGCTTGCAGGGTGTCTAATTGCTCATCGGTTTTAGCTAATTCTTTAAGGCATTCATCGGTTTCAGTAGTAACAGACTTTCCTGAGGCAACCATGTTTATGAGCATTTTAGCGCCAGATTCATTACCAATTTCACCAGCGATAATCATTCCGGCATCCAGGATCTCGCCACCAAATAACTTCCCTTGTGGATTGTCTGCTTGGCCTATCTGTAAAAGCTTAGTCGCTTTCATTGCGCAGTGGCTAGCTTGGCGCTCAATAAAAATATTATTACCTTCAAGGTAGCTATATTGGGAGTGAGATAAATGAATATCACCGTTACAAATAATTTTGCACGAAAGCGTTTTATCATCTAGCTGGTGGCCAATCACACCTTGTTTAATGGTGATATTACCTTGCGCTGTCAGTTCTCCGGATTCAACCGTCCCCATCACAGTTATATCGCCTTTCGCGGTTACTTTCATGCCAGGCTCTATATTATGAGTGACAATAATGCTGCCATCAAAGTTTATATGGCCGCTTTTAACTGTGACATCGCCAATCGTAAAAATATCATCAACGCGCATACCATTTTGAATTTCGACTGGTACGCCCGCAATACTTGAGATTAATTCAAGAGGATTAGTTTTTGATATTTCACTGCCCTCACCAGCAACTAGCGGGCTACTTTCTCCAGCTTTTGCCGGAAGGACATCGCCTTTTACGGTAAAACCTTCTTTACCAGGAGTTGCGGGTTGCTGTCGAACTAATAATGTACCGGGTTCAACACTTGCTAACTTGCCAAAGTCGCGCATATCGACAGTGCCATCTTCGCGCAGTTTCGGGGTATGCAAACGCTCTTTTAAAGTTAATACTTGAGGAAGTAATTTTGATGATTTGCCGTCTTCTGGTAAGCGACCTTTAGCGAGGATACCTTTAACGGTAGTGCCAGCGGGTAATTCAAATTGTTTTTGTAGCAGCTGCTCTAAAAATGCTTGTTTGTAGCCCCGAGCAACCCCAGCTTTGATCAGCTGCTGTTTCGCTTGATCAAGGGCCAAAACTTTGCCACCTTGTGCGAGTGTGAGTTCGCCTGTTGCTAACATTTTATCATCACTGAGTGTAACAGTTAGTGTGGCGTCATGCTTACTGGCAACCACTAAACTACGTTCGCTACTAGGCTCTTTAAAAAAAGCATTGATAGCATCATAGTCTATGCGACATTCACAGAATGTTGATTTTTCTAGAGCCTCAATAACAAAAGCGGCACTAGGCGGCGAATGTTCTATAACATCGAGTAGTACATTACCGTTATGAGCAAGCTTAAACACGGATCATCCTTTTACAACACTTAAGTTAAAGGTTTTTATAATTATATAAAGATAGAGTGCTAGAGATTTGAATAACTGTCAAGAAGATCGAGGAAAAGGGGACTGATGAGTTAATACACCTAAGTATAAATACTTAGGTGTATTGCTGTAAGCTTAATTTGTTGAAGGCAATTCCATAATACCGTCAATTTCAACTTGCACGTTTTTTGGTAATGCGCGCACGCCAATTGCTGCTCGGGCAGGATAAGGTGCTTTGAAGTATTGGCTCATTACTTCATTTACCGTCGCAAAGTTAGATAGATCAGTTAAATAGATATTAACTTTTACCAAGTCTTGGATGTTGCCACCGGCTTCTTCACATACCGCACTAATATTTTTAAATACTTGATGTGTTTGTTCTGCGAAATCTTCAGAGATCACTTCCATCGTTGCGGGAACTAATGGAATTTGACCCGATAAGTAAACTGCTGTACCAACTTTTACTGCTTGGCTATAAGTGCCGATGGCAGCAGGTGCTAGATCCGTAGAAATAAATGCTTTATTCATGATTATCCTATGTTATTTTTTACGATAGACTTTTTGCACATCAGGCATTACGCGAATGCGGCGCATGATATTTGCAACATGGACACGGTTTTTCACGGTGATCCCTAAATCTATCACGTATAAATTACTTTCTTTTTCATCTGTGGCAATTTCCACTATGTTTGCTTGGGTTGTAGCAATTACATTGGTTAGTTTTGCGAGTGCGCCTTGGTGGTTTATGATTTCTACACGCAGTGCTGCAATATATTCTTTTTCTGGATTATCATCCCATTTAACAACCAAGTACTTGGAGCGTTCAGTTTCCCAGCCACGAATATTTTTACATTCTTGGCGGTGAACCGTGATGCCTTTACCTTGGCTTATATGTGCGGTGATAGCATCCCCTGGCACTGGTCGACAACATTTAGAATAATTAACTAGCATGCCTTCAGTACCAATAATGGTCGCTTTAGCATTTTTAGTCATATCGCCTAAATCATCATTGTCATTTTGCAGTAAGCGGCGTGCGATCAGCATGCTCATTAAATTACCGCAGCCAATTTCAACTAATAGCTCTAATACAGTATTGAGTTCATGTTCTGCTAATACGCGACTAATATTTTCGTCAGGCAGATCATCGAACTTCGTTTCACCTAAAGCAGAGTCGAGTAAGCGACGGCCAAGTAATAAAGCTTCTTCATGATGTTGGCTCCTCAGGTAATTGCGAATTCCTAAACGTGCTTTACCGGTAACAATAAAGTTTAACCACGTTGCGTTAGGGTGCGCACCTGAGCTGGTAATCACTTCAACTGTTTGACCCGTATCTAATGCTTTACTTAACGGATGAGGTTTACGGTTAACGCGTGCACCCACACAGGTATTACCAACATCGGTATGGACCGCGTATGCAAAATCAACGGCGGTTGCACCCATAGGTAACTCGACTATGCGACCATCAGGAGTGAACACGTAAATTTCTTCTGGGAATAGCTCTGTTTTAACGTTTTCAACAAATTCAAATGATGAGCCTGCGCTTTGTTGTAATTCCAACAAACTTTGCATCCACTGACGTGCCCGTTGTTGTGCAGTGTGGCCTGCGTTATCACCGGATTTTTTATACATCCAATGAGCAGCAACTCCTTTATCTGCCATGTGATCCATATCGTGAGTACGGATCTGGATCTCAACAGGGATCCCATGAGGACCAACTAATGAGGTATGCAACGATTGATAACCATTAGTTTTAGGTACTGCTATATAATCTTTAAAGCGAGTTTCGATTGGTTTATATAAATTATGGGCAACGCCAAGTACCCGATAGCAGATATCCATTGAATCAACTGCAATTCTAAATGCGTAGATATCCATGACTTCATTAAACAGTAACTCTTTATTAAGCATTTTTTTATAAATACTATATAAATGTTTTTCGCGCCCAGAAACAGTGGCTGTAATGCCAGCTTCTTCAAGGCGTGCTGTTATCTCGGTTTGGATATTTGAAATGACTTCTTTGCGATTGCCGCGCGCTTTGGCAACTTCTGACTTTAAAGCGCGATGACGCATCGGGTAGAGGGCTTGAAAACCTAAATCCTCTAACTCATTTTTAATATCGTGAATACCTAAACGATTAGCAATCGGCGCATAAATCTCTAACGTTTCGCGGGCAATACGTCGACGTTTGTCAGGACGTAATGCTCCAAGAGTGCGCATATTATGAGTACGATCAGCAAGTTTGATTAAAATAACACGAATATCTTGTGTCATTGCCATAATCATTTTTCGATAGTTTTCAGCTTGGAATTCTTTTTTATCTTTAAAGCTGAGCTTATCAAGTTTGCTTACGCCCTCAACTAATTCTGCGACTGTCTCGCCAAAAATTTCGGCTAAATCTTGTTGGCTAAAGTCGGTGTCTTCAATCACATCATGCATTAATGCAGCCATTAACGTTTCGTGATCTAAATGCATACCAGCCAGAATTTGGCTTACTTCAACAGGGTGAGTAATGTAAGGTTCGCCACTTGAGCGAGTTTGACCCTCATGGGCCTCTCGGGCTACCACATAGGCTTTTTGTACCAGCTCTACATCAGCAGCAGGTAAGTATTCTGATATTTTCTTTTTTAGACCTTCAAAAAGATACATTCACACTCCAATGTTCTCGTGAAGCAAATAGGTAACGGTATGTTAAGAATATACGATGAAAAGAAGGGATTGCCAACGGCTAGAATAGAAATACTATACCGTTGGCTAAATCAGACAAGGAAGTCAGATTATTGGTTGCCGCCTACAATAGCTGCAACTGCAGCCATTTCAGCCGCCTCTTGATGTTGTTGCTCTTCACGATCAATAAGATCCATTGATGAGCTATCTACTAAACCAAGTTCAATTTCACGTAAAGCAACAACCGTTGGTTTATCGTTTTCAGGATCAACCAGTGGCTTTTTACCACCGACCGCGATTTGACGGGCACGACGGGCCGCAACTAAAATTAAATCAAAACGATTACCAATTGCATCTACTGCATCTTCAACAGTTACGCGAGCCATCTTAGCACTCCAAATAAATTTTTAAGCAAAGACGTAGTTTACTGCACCGAGTCAGATTCGCCAATAGCTTGTGGTTAATTTAAACAAATAAAATACTTACTGAACCCAAATTAGGATTTAACGCAGTAAGTCTACGAGTAAATCTTGATGGCGAATAGCTTGGCTTTGTAGCGATAAGCGTTTTGCCAATACGATCGTCTCAATTTCCTTCAGCGCAGTTGCAAAATCATCGTTAACCACGACATAGTCATATTCATTGTAATGAGACGTTTCAGATTGTGCTTTTGCCATGCGACCAGCAATGATTTCTTGTGAATCTTGGCCGCGATTATTTAAGCGCGCTTCAAGCTCAAATTTTGACGGTGGTAGGATAAAAATGGTTTCAACATCAGCGACCAGATCACGAACTTGACGTGCACCTTGCCAATCAATATCTAAAAATACATCAATACCTGCTGCAAGCTGCTCTTCAATTGCTTGCTTTGATGTACCGTAGTAATTATCGAACACTTGCGCCCATTCAAAAAAATCATTCTTTTCAATTAATGATTTGAATTCATCAACATTTACAAAGTGGTAATGCACGCCATTTGCTTCGCCCGGACGAGGCGAGCGAGTAGTATGCGATACAGATACTTTCATATCATTATACTTAGTTAACAATGCATTGATTAAGCTGGATTTACCCGCACCAGATGGTGCCGATAAAATAAATAAGTTTCCGCGAGAGTGTGCCATGGGTTTTTACCTAAAATAAACCGACTAGAGCTGCTAATAAGCTCCGCCTTAATTTTGGTATTGTACTTTATTTAGTGAAGTTTACTCAACTGCCGAAAGTATCCTAGTGAGGTGATTAAATTTTAACGTATTAATAACCGTATTTTTGTTACGGCAATGATGACTGTTTAAAAAACTCCCGCATTTTAACGATTATTTGTACTTAGTTGCATAATGCAAAAATGGTCGTTGCAAGTTGCATCTTTCATCTTCAACTTTATTTTATTTTGTTTTATTTCAATGCTTTATTTTTTGGAATGATGCCTGCATTGGTACAGTTACTTAATGATTGAGGGCTTACTAATGAGATTAACCCATTTAGCCATAGCGTGTTTAGTTTCACTTCCTTGTGCTGTATTTAGCCAGCCATTCGATAATTGCCCTAGTCAGGCATTTTTGATGCAGGATGCAAAGGCACAGCTTTACGGTATAGATTTAGTGTCGGCTAAACCTACGATTTTATCATCGGCTTTGACGTTTGCTAGCGAGGCAAATAATGAAAGTGTGAATGCCGTCGGTTTTAATTACAAAGACCAATACTTATACGGTTTTAGCCGACAATCGCCTAAAAGCGTGGTGCAAATTGGTAGCAACTACGAAATGAAGCGGTTAAATGTTACTGGCCTACCCGATACTAATTTTTATGTAGGTGATATTCAAGTGACTGGTGAGCAAGCAAATCAAAGTGCGATGTATTATGTATATACTCCCAATTTTGGTTTATATGAAATCAATCTAGAGGGTGATCTAGATGCCCCCATAACTGCTCGGCTACTACCTGCAACCGAGACATGGAACTTAGGTATATTTGATTTTGCATTTCATCCGCAAAGTAATCTGTTATACGCAGTTGAATCAAATGGTGATTTGCATGAAATTAACGTTGCAGAAAATACTACCAAGTTTATTACTCAAGTTGATATTGGTGATGATACGGGCGCATTTGGTGCTGCCTATTTTGATATCAATGGTCAGTTTTATTTTAGTAATAATAAAAGCGGAAAAATTCACAAAGTTGATTTAAGTATTAGTCCTGTTGTTGGTTATACGCCTGTTGCTAATGTGTTTACATCGGGCCCTAAGTCAAGTCAGAACGATGGGGCTCGTTGTGCTATTGCCGAAGTTGAGGTAACAGATAGTTCGATTGATTTTGGTGATGCTCCTCTACCTTATAACACCAGTTTAGAGCAAAGCGGAGCCAGGCATTTATTCGATCCTAACAGCACTGGCAGTAACCTGATTTATTTAGGCGATACAGTCGATGGTGAAAATATCAATACTGATGCCGACTTAATCAACAACCCAGTTGATGCATCAGATGATGGGGTGAGCTTTGTGACGGCAATATCGGCGGGTCAAGATAGCCAAATTATTGTAAACGCCTCTGCGAGTAGCTTTTTATATGCATGGTTTGATTGGGATCAAAATGGCGGCTTTAGTGAAAGTGAGCGCATAATAACTAAATATCAACTTAATCAAGGCGATAACAGTATTTTAATTAATGTACCTAGTAATGTTAAAGCTGGGCAGACATGGGCTCGTTTTAGGGTAACTGATGGCTCGGAAGCTTCGCTTATTACTGCCACTGGAGGTGTTTTAGGTGGTGAGGTGGAAGATTATGAAATAACAACATTTGCTAGTGCTGTATACCCAGGAGAAAACGATTGGGTGACACTTGCTTATGAAGATAAATGGCCGTTTGCAGGTGATTATGACTTTAATGACGTGGTCGTAAATTACCGTACTACTCAGCTCATTGAGGGCACTAATGTTGTTGGTTATAAAATTGATGGCCAGTTAATTGGTGTAGGAGCAACCTATCATAATGGCTTTGCGGTAAGCCTTAAAGAGACGGTAAATAATACAACTTACTCAATTTTAAGTAGAGAAGTCGATGCCGATAATATTCGGTTTGTGATTAATGGCGAACTACAAACAGGCTCATTTTTGGAAGCAAACACAGAGCAGGCTATTTTAATTTTTATGCAAGACACTTGGCTGCATGTGAATAAGCAATCAGGGTGCGAGTATTTTAGAACGGAAAGCAATTGCGACGTTAACAGCAAAGTAACTTTTAGTATGACTATCCCATTAAAAGTCCCTAAAGCGAAAATATTATCCCCCGGAACATTATTAGACCCTTTTATTTTTGCTACAGAGGGCTTTTATCATGGCGATTTTTTAGTTGGTAAAAATGCGCGCAGCTGGGAAGTACACATGAAAAATCAAGCGCCCACAGAAGTATTTGACGCGACTTTGTTTGATCTCAGTGGTGCAGATGATGTGAGCCAGCAAGAAAGTGGTTTGTTTTTCTTAACTGAAAACGGCCTACCATGGGCGATTGAAGTAGGAGTGCAATGGTTACATCCACTTGAAGGTGTAGATATAACCGATGCCTACGATAGCTTTGCTAATTTTGCTCAGTCGTCAGGAAAGCAAAATCCACAATGGTTCAATCGCTACAACAGCAATAATGTGGCAGTTAGAGGGGAACAGTAATGAAAAAATTAACTGTAATTTTATGCTTATCATCATTTTTAGTTGCGTGTGGTGGTGGTGAAAGCGAAAGTACTGCGGCAGTACCTGCAGCTGTTGAATCACTACCATCGAGTGTCGTTCCTATCACCACCGACTCAGCCGGAATGGCCAGTTTAGTGATAGATGATCGTTTTGATTTATCAACGAAATTTAAACTAAAGATTGATGTAGATCTCTCTATAGGTGACGTAAGAGCTTACTTAAATATTTGCCAAAAAAAGGCCAATAGCCTACGTGCTGATTATGGAAACTGCTTAGTTAGAGCTCCTTTATCGCAAGGCTCTATAAAAACTACGCTTGCAATGAGTAGACAAGATATCGAACTGATTGCAGAAATTTGGTTTTACGATACCAGCACTCAACCCCTTTCATTTGCATGGCAGTTTGATACACAAGCAGAACATCAGATGTTTGAAATAAGGTAGTAAAAGTCAAAGGCAAGCAGTAACGGTAAAGTGATCAAGCTAAAGAATACACCTAGGTATATTCTTTATACTAGTTAGGGTAGTGATTTATGTTGAAGTTTCTTAATGATAACAATGGCGATCTTTTGCAAAAAAAGAGGCTAGTAAAATTTTTTGTCGCAGCAGCTGCGTTTATGCTAATTGCGATTGCCTATAATCCTTCGCAATATTATTACGCTGATCTTTTAGTATCATTGCGTATGCCATTACTAGTTATTGCCTTATGCTTTGCCATGTTGCTTTTAATTATAAAAGCAACATATTTAGGTGGGGCGCTATCAATTATATGCTTGATAAGTTTGAGTTCATTATTACCATTGCATTCGTTACCAAGTGAGCAAACCAAAAATGCGATTTTGATAAAACAAATAAACTTAAATTATAGTAACCCGTTTATTGAATCGCACTTAGTTAGCTTACAAAAACAATCTTGGGATGTATTAATTCTGCAAGAGTTTAGTGATTTAAATCGGCATTTGCTCTCTCGTTTTTTAACCAAGGCTAGTTTATTTGGTTATCGTGAAGTAGAGGGGATCCCTTACGGCATCGTTGTTATTTCGCGTTTCCCTATAATTTATAGACAACAAGTAAAACTTCAAGGGGATAGGTTAGGTTACATTAAACTGCGCTTGTTATTTAATAATGAAGTTATCACTACGTATATTGCCCACCCACCATCACCAAGAACCAAGCAGCACTGGGAAAATAGAAATATTTTACTCGCGGCGCTGCATGCAGCAACAATACAAGAGCAAACACTATGGCTAATTGCAGGTGATTTAAATATTGTCCCTTGGTCACGTTATTTTAGTTGGCAAAGTACACAAAGTTGTTATGGAGCAAATCCTTATAGCAGTTTTATGCCCTTAAATATTAAGCCGACACTGCTAACCGGGTTACCCATAGATCACTGTGTTTTTGACGAGCAATTTACGTTAAACAGCTTAATAGTGAGTAATTTTGCAGGAAGTGATCATAAGATGCTTAGTTACAGTTTGAGCCTTCATGATTAACCAAAGTTCAGCTTAGTTAGTTAATAAAAATAGCATGCAGGATTAACCACATGCTATTTGATTAAATAAACCAATGCGGATTTATTTTACTGTAATGGCAAAGGTCATTTTTAAGTCATGTAGTAAATGACGTAGGTTTCGCCTATGTGGAAAAAGTGTGAATGCAGCAGTTGCAATCGATAGGGCTTTAAATTTAGAACCTATTTCTCGATAGTACTCACCATAGCATTCTAAAATGCGTGCTTGTGCTTTTATTTTTGCCATAAAGCCAGCATCATGTTTACAACGCGAGACAATTTCTTTCATTGCATTGAGTCTGTTTTTACGGTTTGCAGTAATAGAACCCGCTCTCATCAAGTAATCCATTGCGATACGCGGTGAAAACGCAACATCACCGATCCTTGCAAGTTTTAACCAGCAATCCCAGTCGCTAGCGCTATTTAATTGGTTATCAAATCGGCCAATATAATTAATCGCTGAACGCTTAACCACAACCGAAGATGTGCCAATTACATTAGCAAAAATCAGTAAATCCATTGGGCATTTTAAATTTTGATAACCCATATTATTTTTATCAACAAATTTTGAAAATTCAGGCCAAAAAGAAAAACAATCGACAATGGGTTCATATTCTTCGTTAATATGCATATAGTTTGTGAAACTTAAAACGCACTCTGAGTGCTCTTTCATATAGCTTAATTGTTCGTATAACTTATCATCACTCCAGTAATCATCAGCGTCTAAAAAAGCAATGTAATCACCTTTTGCTGCGGCAATAGCGCGATTTCTTACATTGACAACGCCAGTGTTTTCTTGCTCTATAACAATTAACTGGGGAATTGTTGTTTGGGCGGTTTTTAACCACTCAACACTACCATCTGTTGAACCATCATCAACCACAATAATTTCTAAATTCACGTTTTTTTGTTTAACAACACTACTAATGGCTTTGGCTAAATATTGTTTACAATTGTAGTTAGGGATAATAACGCTTATTTCTATACTCATGATCCGCATCCTAGTTTTATAAATTAACTAACTAAGTACTACGCAAGTTCAGCGCCAATTATTTTAATAGGTTTGCGAGGGTGTTTTTGTCTAATGCTTTGCATTTTGCAACAGATGTTCGCAAATTGACTTTTTAATCATGTTTTTGGTGTGTTTTAACTGGGCATGCTTCTTGCGAAATAACCATAAGTTATATTTGGAGTGTTGAGCATGAAACATATTGGCATTGTGGTACCGAGTTTCCATATCCCCTCAGAAACCTTTGTGGTAACTGAGATAAACGCATTAGTAAGAGCTGGGCACAAGGTCAGTGTTATCACCTTTGCAAATTTAAATAGTTGTACCAATCTTGATAGCAGTGTAAACGTCATTACTATTGAAAAATCGTTGTTATATGCGGCCAAGTTTGCCATGAAAAAACCGCTGGCAGCATTTAAAGCGGCATTAACAGCAACAAGGTTTACCTCAATCTCGGTCACTTCACTGCTTGGCTACGGATTAAATATTGCTGACATAATCAAACAACATGGTATTTCCCACATACACTGCCACTTTATGCATGCGCCTCTGGCGTACTCAATTATAGCCAGCAAAATTGCAGGCATTAGTATCTCCTCGATTGGCCACGGGCATGACGTATACGTTAATGATACTGATCTTAGGCTGAAACTCTCATTGTGTAATTTCTCCGTGGCCGTGTGCAAAGATATGGCTGAAAAGTTAGGTAAATACAAAGCGGGTAAAGTTGAGTTGCTGCATTGTGGAGTTGATCTAAGTTTATTTAACGCAACGCCTAACCGACTTAATGAGTCTGTGAAACTATTATTTATTGGCCGTTTAGTTGAAAAAAAGGGACTACAATTTTTACTACCCGCAATAAAAAAATTAAATAAAAAATACTCAATATTTTTAGATGTTGTTGGTGAAGGCCCTTTGATGAACGACCTAAAGTTTTTATGTGAAAAGTTAGGCATTGAAAAAGAAGTTAGATTTTTAGGCAAGCAAACGCCACTGTGGCTATCAAAAAACACCAGTAATTACTCTGCGTTAGTTGCGCCATTTTGCATTTCAAGTAACGGAGATAGAGATACTGGTCCGGTGGTTTTAAAAGAGGCTATGGCTAGTGGTATTCCAGTGCTCACAACTCAATTAATGGGAGCCAAAGAAATTGTTAATGACTCGGTGGGCTTTAAGTGTGAGCCGTCGAGTATTTCAGGGTTGGAGAAAATTTTAACGGAGTTTTGTGAATTAAATCCCTATGAGAGATACGCCAAAGGAATTAACGCCAAACGCTTAGTTGCAAATAAGTTTAACGCCAGCTCACAAGCTAAAAAATTGTCATCTTGGGTGCAAAACTCTTAAGGAATAAAGATGAATGGATTAAAGCAAATCGCCTATTTTGGACTATCAACCTTGTTACTTAAGGGGCTTGGCTTTGCTTTGTTGCCTATATCTACTCGTCTTTTAAGCCAAGCTCAATTTGGTGAACTAAACTTTTTAGTTTCTATTTCCGCTATTATGTCTTTGTTGTTGTGTTTAGGGTTACCCGAATTATTGTTCAAGCAACAAATGAAAAATGCGGTTTATAAACAAGCTTTGTTTAGAGACGCGATTATTTTATGTAGCGTTTTGAGTGCGTTGTTTGTTGTTATTATGGTGTTATTTACCAGCTCATTTAGTGTGTTATTACCCATCTCCATTAATAAACTTGATCTGCAGTTATTAGCGGTTAATTTAGCATTTTCAGCTGTGCTATCCATTGTGTTTTGCTTTTTAAGATATTACGAAATGGCTAAGCAGTTCTGCTTTTTAGCTATTTTACAAGGAGTGGGGCAAACGCTACTCACCATTATATTACTTTACCTTGGCTATGGAGTAACGGGGGTTATGGTGTCGGGTGCTGTGTCGAGCTTTATTGTGCTGATGATTTCGTTATGCGTCATTGGCCGCACAATTACGATTAGTTTTAACTATGTTCCTTGGAATATAAGTTATAAAAATAGTTTGTTTTTATTAAGTATTATTGCTTCATCGCTGTTTGTGTATGCAAATAATGGCGCTGAAAACTGGTTTATTGCAGCCAGTGTCGGAAAAGAAAAGCTTGCCCAATATTATGTGGCAATGCAATTTGCAGTTATGACTTCGTTTACCTTTGAACCGATCAGAATGTGGTGGTTTTCTCGTCGTTTTAATGAATTAACTTCTTGTCGCACTCGTTATGTTTCTTTATGTGAGCTAAGTTTAGAAATCGCAATTGCGTTGTGTGCAGTAATGCTTATTGTTGCGCCTCATTTATTTATCTTGGTTTTACCACAAGGTTACTTACTAAATTCTTGGCTTTTACCCAGTTTAATATTTATTGTTGTACTTAGGCATCACAGCGATCTACTCAATATTGGTTGTTATATTCATTTTAACGCACTATTTGTCACTATTATTAATGCTGTTAGTGCAGCTTGCGTACTAATAGCATTGGGTATTCTAGTGCCTAAATGGGGAGTGCTTGGCGCAGTGGTCAGCTTAGTATTTGCACAAACTCTTAAAACAGTGTTGTTTGTTGTTGTTAGCCAAAAGCTCGAAAATCTGGCATTTAGTATTCAGCGATTAGTACCTAGCTGGCTCTGTTTTATTAGTATTTTTGCTCTGGGCGTAAGTGAAATTACTCATTATGTAATTTGGCAAATCGCGGCTTTAGTTTGCTTAATAGGCGTTTTATTTAATAAGTATCAAAACAGAATAATGGCAATACTGAATCAGTATGTAACAAGGAAAGCACATGGTTAATTGGTATAAAGCGCATTGCCACTTAATAAATGGCTTGGTGATTACTGTGCTCATTTTAGGTTTGTATTCGCTATTTGGCCCCATAGCCGCTTTTGCCTTGTTGCTATTACCGTTTGCGGGTTTTTTGGCGATACGTATTAGCACCGTGTTTATTATATTATTTATTTTGTTTAGCTATTTTAGAATCCACGAGGCGTTTGTTTTTCTAATGCCGCTTAAAATTCCTAAATTACTTGCTTTAGCATCTTTACTGGCCATTGCATGGCATTTATTTGTATCTAAAACTTTAAAACCACATTGGAGCTCTACGCATCTTATTTTTGTAATTTGGTTCGCTTGGCTCACGGTATGCGTATTTTCAGCTTCAAATAGAGGCGTTGCTATTGAGTATTGGTCTGGTGTGTTGGTTAAAGTATTTATTATGGTATTTGCTATTAGCTGGTGGTTAACGCGGTTTTCGCATTTTAGTTACATTAGGCTGGGTATTATGATCTCAGGTGTCACTATCGCTTTAGTGGCGTTGAATAACAAAATAAATGGTGTGGGGTTAGTTGAAGGAACTAGAGTGACTATTTCACGGGAATATCGCTCGCAATTAGGTGATCCCAATGATTTATCTTTGGTGTTGATGTTTCCTGTTTCATTTTTAGCAGCTGAACTTTTTGATACAAATAGTAATAAGTATCGACGTACTTTTGCCGGAGTTGGTTTGATCTTGGCTATTTCCGGTGTTATTGCCACTCAAAGTCGTGGTGGTTTATTAGGAATAGCCGCTATTTTAAGTTTCTTTTTATATCAAAAAGTCAAAAATCCCTTCGTAGTGGCTATGTGCGGTGGTGTCGCTATGCTTGCCATGATGATTTTTGCTGGTATTTCTGACCGACAAAGTGGTGGTGCGGCAGAAGGAGGTGTCGATGAATCAGCTATGGGTAGGCTCTATGCTTGGCAGGCTGCAATCAATATGGCGTTGTCTAATCCATTAACTGGCGTTGGAGTTAATAATTTTTTTGTAAATTACTATTTTTACAGTCCTCATTGGGATGGCAAGAATCATGCAGTACATAGCACATGGTTTCAGGTGTTAGGTGAAACTGGCTTTGTTGGCTTTTGTATTTTTTTACTCGTGATAGCCAGTATTTATCGAAGTCTGTCGCGGGTTTATTGTATTAATAAACGTAGTTTTAATCCTGAAGTGATGGTGAACGCTAACGCATTAAAGGCCGGTTTAATTGGCTTTATGGTTGCTGGCACTTTTTTAACTCAAGCTTTTACATGGCCACTGTATATTATTCTGGCTCTGACTATTGCACTAGAAAAGCTTACTATAGAAAGTAATAAGGAATAACAATATGTTGATACAGCTTAAACTTTGGCTAAAAAATAGTAATAATCCATTAGCGACATGGTTGTTTCAATTTGCAAAGTCGCTTCGCAATCCGCAAATCATCGTAATCCCTGTGCTACATGCTTCACTTTACTATTTGCATTATTTTATAAAAGAGTTATGCCATGAGCTAGTTCGGATTTTTTATTATACACCTTTATTTAAAAGCCAAATTAAGGGCAGTAAAAAGCGCTTATATTTATATTCAGGTATGCCGCAAATACTTGGCAAGTTAAAAATTGAATGCAAAGACGATGTGAGAATTTCAGGGATCAGCACCTTATGTGGGCGGGTGAGTAATGAGCGAGAGCCGCTACTAAGTATTGGCAATAATGTTGACATTGGTTGGCAAAATGCTTTTTCTGTAGGGCGCACCATTATTCTTGAAGACGATGTCAGGCTGGCAGGACGAGTTTTTTTAGCCGGTTTTCCTGGGCATCCAATTGACTGTGATCGCCGCGCTAACTCTGAAAGCGATGATGAATCTCAAATTGGTGACATTATAATAAAGCGCGGTGCTTGGCTGGGCACTGGAGTGACTGTACTGGGCGGTGTCACAATCGGTGAGGGAGCGATAATTGGTGCGGGAAGTGTGGTTACTAAAGATATTCCTGATTTTACTATTGCTGCGGGAAACCCTGCCAAAGTAGTTAAAAAAATTAAGGAGTAAGTGTATGAAATTTATTGTATTTGGTGAAGACTGGGCGAGTCATCCAAGCAGTACTCAACATTTATTTTCAGAGCTTGCTAAGCAGCATGAAGTACATTGGATAAACTCCATTGGTATGCGAAAACCAAGCGCTAAATTTCATGATATTAAACGTATGCTCAGCAAGTTAAAGCAGTTATTTCGACAGTCTAAAACTGCTGCAATAGCCACACCCAACAATATGACTATTTATAAGCTGCCTGTATTACCTTGGCACGATAATCGACTCATTCGATGTTTTAACCGCTGGATTTTTTCTCGTTACCTTGCACCCTTAACTTGTAGTGAGCCGATTATGTATTGGTTAAGTGTGCCAACTGCACACTATTTATTTGATAAAAAAACCACTGATAAATTAATTTATTATTGCGGCGATGATTTTTCTGCGTTGGCAGGGGTTGATGCTAAACTCGTTGCCCCCTTTGAGCAGCAGCTTATTAATAGCGCAGATCTTATCTATGTGATCAGTGAGTTATTGCTGGCAAAGATGCCCGCTACAAAAACAAAAATGCTGACCCACGGCGTAAGTTATGAGCTATTTACAAGCGACGTTGAAAAAGCCGATGAAATACAAACTATAAAAGAGCCTATTATTGGCTTTTACGGCAGTATTAATGCTTGGTTAGATATTGCGTTATTAACCGCCTTGGTGGCTGCAAGGCCGCATTATCAACTCGTGCTTATCGGAGATATTGTGACTCCTGTTACACAGCTATTGCAGTTTAAAAATGTTACGCATATTGGCGCAGTTAGCCACGACCGTTTAGTATCGTTTTCTGCTCATTGGGATGTGTCGATTTTACCTTTTGTGAATAATGAGCAAATCAGAGCGTGCGATCCGCTAAAACTTAAAGAATATTTAGCGACAGGTAAACCGATTGTCGCAACTGATTTTCCTGCAGTTAGTAATTATACGCCGCATATTTTTATTGCTCACTCTAGTCATGATTTTATTAACAAGGTCGATGAGGCGCTTTCGTTAACTCAGCCACAATTAACATTATTAAACAGCGTACAAAAGAATCTAGCAAAAGCGCACAGCTGGCAGGCAAAGGCGCTTATTGTTAACGAAGACCTGCTGCGACTAAATCCTCCACATTGAGCATTAAAATGTAATCTTGGCGCGCCCTGTGCAACTACCTTATTAAACTAGGCTATTTACAGTGTAAATTTTTATTATGCAAATAGCCGTTAAATTTCGCATTGCAATATGCAAATTAATAGGTAGGGATTATGTTAGTTAGAGAGCAAATAAAAAGGTTACTTTATTTAGCTTTGTATGCAGTTTATACAAGGGCGAAACTATTTGTTTTGCCTCTGTTCATCGTACCTGTTGTGGTTATTTTACTCGCTGCAACTGCGCAAAAGCAGTACACAAACCATGCAACAATCTTAATAGAAGAATCTGCATTACTAAACCCATATTTAGATGACTTGTCTTTTTCGTTTGATTTATCAAATCGTATGGCTGCATTACGCACGCTTGTAATAAGTCGAAAAGTGTTGATAGCTGTTGCTAAAGAAACAAACTTAGTTGCTAAAGATGCAAGCCCTGCTGCTATTGAAAAAATTCATCAAGAACTCTCACAAGCGCTTTCTTTATCACTGGTTGGTGATGAATTGGTGCGAGTTAACTTTACTTGGCATGACCAAACTCAAATGAAAGCAGTATTAGAAAAAGTGGTTGAGAAATTTATAGAGAGTTTATTAGCACCAACCAAGGCCTCGCTTGATACGTCTGAGCAATTTTTTTATCAACAGTTAGTCAGTTTACGAGAAGAACTCGAGGTTTCTGAAGAGTCGCTAGCTAATTTTAAAGCTAAAAATAGCAACACTTTACCTGCTGTTTTACATAGCAATAGACAAACGTTCGATAAGTTACTGAGTGATCAACAACAAAAGTCTATCGTCTTATCAGGTGCAAAAGCCAAGCTTGAAGCGCTAACAACAAAAATGGGCCAAGCAAACCCAATTTTAGGACGCATAGAAGAAAAAATCATTAATGCCGAATCACAGTTGAGCTTTTTAAAAACCCGTTATACCGAAAAGCACAGTAAAGTCGTGTCGAAAAAACGTGAACTGCTGAGTATTCGAGCTCGCCAACAGGCTTTAATAGAAAGTGGCAAAAATCTAGATGCAACAAACATAGATCAACTTTGGCAAATGGCCAATACACTTCCTGATGGCAAAGACAATGAAAGTAATGTGCTTGTTTCACAGATACTTGCATTAGAAGAAGCAAAAAACACTGTGCTCCAACATCAACAAGAGTTTGCCATGTTGGAGCAGCAAGTTAATACGGTGAGTGAAAGGTTATTAGTTACAAGCGATATAGAGAAACAATTAAGAAAGCTAGAGCGGGATTACGACGTTAAGCAATCACTTTATAAAGATATGCTGGGACGTTACGAAATGGCAAAAGTAACGGGTAAATTAGTTAAATATGAAGGGCCTGACAAAGTAAAAACCATAGAACGAGCTTACAGCCCAACCCAGCCAATCAATACCTCTTTAGTAGTGGCGATTATTTTGGGGATTGTTTTAGGCATATTTACAAGCACCACCTGTGTATTTGTAGCGACATTATTTGATAGTCACTTAAAAGATATTCAAACCATTGAAAAACTATCTGCTTTGGAAGTAGTTACTATTTTACCTATTGTTGGCAAAGGTTCATTACATGTTCCTGCTAGCCCATCAATGCACTTTATTAATAAGGGGAGTTAGCATGAACGTCCTACATTTAGTTCAGCACTTTAAAATAGGTGGCCTTGAAAAAATGGCTGTGACCTTAATGCAAAAAAGCCAATTCGCAAGCACCAGTATTATTGTTTCGCTAGAGGGCAATGAGCAAGAAGCAGTTAGTGAGTGGCCTGCTTTAGCTTTATTTGAACAAAAACTGATTAGCTTAGATAAAGCGCCTAGGTTTGATCTAAGTATTATCAAAAAGCTCACTGAAATAATTAAAACACACGAGATTAAAGTGATTCATAGTCATCACATTGGTCCCATGTTGTACGCGAGTCTAGCTTGTCTTACAAATACTCAGGTAAAGCATGTCTCAACTATTCATGATGCTTGGTATTTAAAGAGCTTTAAACAGCGTTTAATTACCAAAACACTTAATAAGTTAACTAAAATTCACTGGGTTGCAGATGCACAAGTGGTCGCGAATGAATTTTATAATGAAACAGCGATCACGGCAGATAAAACCATTCTGAACGGTATCGACTTACAGCAGTTTAATCACATCAATGAAGCAACCGCAAGGCTCAAACTTGATCTTCCTGCTGATAAAAAGTTAATTGGTTGCTCTGCACGATTAGAGCCGGGGAAAGGGCATTTGGATCTCATTAAACTACTGCCTTTGCTGCCTAAAGACATCGAATTAGTGTTTGCTGGTAATGGTAGCTTACGCTTTTCGTTACTCAGTGCGGCAGTATCGCTTGGGGTGGTAGAACGAGTGCATTTTTTAGGAAATGTACAGCATATGCAGCTATTTTACTCAGCTATTAACGTTATGTGTCTTTATTCACAAAGAGAAGGACTGCCCTTATCAATTTTAGAGTCAATGGCGTGTGGCAAAGTAATTGTGGCGACTGATGTTGGCGGTATCAGCGAGGTCGTTACAGAAGAGCAAGGCATATTAGTCAAGCCAAATGACTCTTTTGGCCTAAAAATTGCGCTATTGAAAGCATTAGACATGAAATATGGGCTGTGTATTCGAGAGCATATTCTCTCAATTGCAGATGCAAACAAAATGAGTGAAGCGTATGACCACTTCTATAATGGCTTAGCTTCATAAGGGGAATGCAATGACTTTTCTACTGATCACATTGGCTGTTTTAATTACACTGGCTTTATATCATCATGTTGGTTACTTACTGTTATTAAAGCTATTTAGTAACAGTAAACCGATTGAGATGACTGAAAATACTCAACCCAGTACTCACTTTGGTATTTTAATGTGTGCTTATAACGAACAAGAACACATAGCAGAGAAGCTTTATAACTTAGGCTCAATGTTATATAGCACTGAGCTATACACCATTCATGTTTATCTTGATGGCTGCACCGATAAAACTTATGACGAAGCGATGCTAGCGCAGTCGCATCTTGCAAAGCAAAATGTAGTTTGTCATTTGCATTTTAGTAAAGTGAATAAAGGCAAATCATTTGGCATCAATGAACTGATAAAGCTGAGTAAGCCAAATTATGATGTTTTACTCTTTACCGATGTTAGTGCGCTACTGAGTATTGATGTGCTCAATAAAATTGATGCCGATTTTAAAGATCCTAATATTAATGTTATCACCGGCGTATATATTTTAGATGATTTAGCCACTGCTGAGCAGCAACAGTACTGGCAATATCAAAACAAAGTAAAGAGTATGGAGTCGTCTTTAGGGGCTGTTATTGGCGTGCCAGGTGCTATGTTTGCTATACGCTCAGCTCATGCGGCTTTATTAGATGAAAACACCATAAATGACGATTTTATTATCTCTATGAAAGCGTTAAACCAAGGTGGGAAAGCCGTTGTAAACAGTGAAATAAATATCGTTGAGCGTGAATGTGATGAACAAAGTCATGATTATGCCAGAAGAGTAAGATTAGGTGCGGGTAACTGGCAGCAAATAAAAATGTTGTTTGAATTATTAAATCCGAAATTAGGCTGGGTAAGTTTTAACTATTTTTCACATAAAGTATTGCGTGGGGTCATGCCAATTATTCTGCTGCTGATTTACGCGTTACTTTTTTCACTTGCACTATCTTCAAGCTTGTTAATACCTAAAGTGGTATGTGTTGCGATAGTCTGTACTCATGGCTTAGGAGTAGCAAAAAAAGCTTTTAATATCAGGGCTAAGTTACCAATTGTAGATAGTGTAAATTATATTATCAGCGCTTATTTTATGGCTCTGTGGGGGATTGTTAAGTTTGAGCGTGGTGATTATAACCAGCATTGGCAGCGCGTTCATCAAACCCAAGAATCAAACAAAATATTCATCAAAACCATTAAGCGCACTATTGATGTAGTTGGCTCTGCGGTTGGATTAATATTACTTTCACCAGTTATGTTAGCTGTTGCATTAGTGATTAAACTGACTTCAAAGGGCCCTGTGTTATTTAAACAGCTGAGAGTGGGACAAAGTGATGATGATTTTGTCGCTTTATTCAATGTTTTAAAATTTCGCTCTATGGTTGTTGATGCAGAAGCAAAAAATGGCGCGGTGTGGGCAAGTAAAGATGATCCTCGTATAACTGCAGTTGGACGATTTATTCGCAAAACACGCTTGGACGAATTACCACAACTTTGGAATGTATTGATCGGTGAAATGTCTCTTATTGGCCCACGGCCTGAGCGACCAGTGTTTTATTCAAAGCTTGAGAAAGACATCCCGTACTTTTGTCAGCGTACTTATGGGATCAAGCCCGGTATATCGGGACTCGCGCAGGTAATGAATGGTTACGATGAGAGCATTGACGATGCGCGCAACAAAATAGGCTGGGATTACGCCTATATGCTAAGTACTTCATCTGCACGCAGTTGGTGTTATATGGAGTTTACTATTTTCTTTAAAACGTTGGCTGTTATATTCACTGGTAAAGGTCAGTAACGTTGTTTCGCATAATGCAATTGTGCACTCAAAAAGCAATTGCATTATGCATCCCTCCTCTAAAAAATAGTATCAAATAATTTAAAACCCTTAAATATCAGTTTGTTAATTCTGGCATTCTTCTTGTAATAGTCTATTTGTATTTATATTTTAATAGGTGATTCAGATGAAAAATTTAGCCAATAAAGTAGAACAAACAGTTGTCGTACTTCCTAATGATTTCTCCGGCTTTGCTGTCGATGAGTTAAAAGATCAGTTTGAACAGCTAGTCGAGCAAGGCACACACTTCGTGATTCTCGATTTTACTAAGACCGAATTTATCGACTCTTCAGGAATAGGTGCTATTGTTTTTCTATACAAAAGAATTGAAAAACAAAGTAATAAGCTATCTTTACTTAATGTAACGGGGCAGCCGTTTAAGCTAATGAACTTATTAAGAGTCGATAAAACCATTCCATTTATTGACTCAATATAAAAGGTATCAGGGAGAGTACAATGAAGGCACGCATAGTAATTGTTATTATAATGTTTTTAGGCGGCTGTGCTTCTTGGCCTGATGACGGCCAAGGTGGCTTAGCTGAAAAGTATCAAAACTATCCATTAGCCGATGAGCAGTACGATGAAAACTTCACTCAGCCCGAGGACGTTGTTAAGAGTGAATTTGAACACCTTGTACTTAAACTTGAGTTATTAAAATCGCAAGATATTAAAGCTTGTATGCCTGCGCAACTATTAAAAGCACAAATTTATGAAAATCGTATTCGTAGATTAATCGCTGGACAAATGTGGGAAGATGCTGAGCATGATTTACTGATTCATTATCATGGGCTTAATCAGTTAACGAATCACTTTGATACGGTTAGAAAAGTTACGGATTGTGCCTCTACGACTAATGAGCAACCTGCGTCATTTAGTATCAAAAAACAAATTGCACAGCTATTGAATAGCGATAATCAATTTGCATTTAATGCGTTTGAAATAACCCCTAAATATGCCGTACGAGTTGCTCAAGCTGCAGATTTAGCGAAGCAACTAGGCAGTATTAATATTTTACTTGTGGGTCACACTGACGCGGTTGGAGATTCAGGGAGTAATTATGAGTTGGCACTTAAGCGTGCCGATACGGTGAAGCATTGGCTTGGCGTTTATGGCGTGCCACAGCAAAATATTACAACCCTAACGCAAGGAAGTTTGCAGTCTTACAGTGATGCCGCAGAAACTGAGAGTACACGTCATTCAGACCGCAGAGTTGAAGCAATAATTCTAGACGCAAACACGCAAGGCTTAGAAAGCAATAAAGCTAAAGCGCTGATGAACTGGACTAAAATAATACAAAGCAAAAAGGAGTAAAATAATGAAATATTTTTTCACAATATTTGTTTTGTTTTTTTTAGCGACCAACAGCTTTGCGGCAAATGAAGCGGATAACTCAATTGTGCAAGCGGGTAATAAACTCTTTTTATATGTGCCTGGCGAGGTTGAATTTGATGGCACGTTTGAAGTAGATAAAAAAGGCCAGATCAACATACCTGAAGTAGGGCAATTTAATGTTGCCAATAAAACAGTGGCGCAAATCGAACTTGAGTTAAAACCGGTTTTGGCTGAGTTGTTTGTTGCGATAGATGACTTTTATGTGGAGATCCGCAGCCGAGATATATTTATTAATGTGATGGGTTATGTCATTACGCCTTCCCAAGTCAGTATTCCTGATGATGGTAATATTCAAATGGTAATAGCTAAAGCGAATGGTTTAAAGCCTGGCGCTCAGCTCGATCGTTTGCAAATAAGACGAGGCGATGAGGTGATTGAGTTTAATTACAAAGCCTATTTAGATACAGGTAATATTAGCTTACTTCCAACCCTTAAAAGTGAAGATACGGTGTTTGTACCGGTATCTCCTTTACTTGGTAATGTACAAATAGACTTTGATGCACAAACACTTAGCGCAACGGGAGATGCCAGTGACAATAGCGCTATTACAATTTTGGGCGAAGTACATAATCCTGGTAGCTTTTCGTTTAAAGAAAATATGACCATCTTAGATGCATTAATGCGTGCCGAGGGAGTAACACGCTATGCTGATGTGACTAAAATTAGAGTCATTGTCGATAAGTCCCCAGTGATATTTGATTTAAAAGCATATTTAGATAAACCCACTGATAAGAATATGCCGCTTCTCAAAGCTGGTTCAACCATATATGTGCCAATAATGGTCGATGATGTAAACACCACTTCTCGGACTGTTTATATCATGGGGGAAGTGCAAAAGCCTGGAGCTTACGAGGCTGCAGATAGTACCAATTTTCTAGATATTTTAGCTAATGCAGGGGGGCCAACACGCTTTGCAGAAACGCGACAGATAAAAATATTAACCCCGCAAGGTGAAAGTATTTTATTTGATTTACAAGGTTACAGTGAAGGTAGCATTACGACAAAAGTACCTGATTTAAATCCTGGTGATGTTATTTTCGTGCCCGAAAAAACAGATGTAAACGAAAAAAGCTGGTTAAAAATTCCGACTAAACGTGCGATTAAAATTATTGGTGCCATTCAATCTCCCGGACGTTATGAATGGAGTGATGAAATGGATTTTACCGATTTATTAGCTCATGCGGGCGGGCCAACCAAAGGGGCCAATATTAATGATATTAAAATATTACGTAATGGTGATGTCACTCAGCGTTTCGACCTCGAAAAGTACACTATTACTGATGGAAAAACAGCGCTACCAAATTTGATCGCAGGCGATACAGTGATTGTAGAGGAGTTGCCAGTTGACCCTGGCGATAATAAATCACAATGGATACGCCAAGCGTCGAGTAAGTCTATTTATATTATGGGTCAAGTGGGCTCTCCTGGGCGCTACGCGTTTAATGATAATATGCATTTTATTGATATTTTAGCCGCTGCAGATGGCCCTAATGGCAATGCTGATATTCGCAACATAAGAGTAACGCACCGTAATGGTAATAGTGCCAAGGTTAGCAAGCTTGATTTAGCTCTGTATTTTGAAACCGGAGATGAAACTCTCTTTCCACATGTGTTGCCCGGAGACACTATTTTTATTCCTGAAAAAGATAAAGACTGGTTACGTACACCTAAAGAGAGAGTGGTTCGTATTATGGGGGCAGTGCAAAAGCCGGGTCGCTATAACTTTGATGACACTATGTCTATTTTAGATGTATTAGCTGAAGCGGGTGGGCCATCAAGTTCCGCACTCATTGATAAAATTGTTGTGGTTAATCATTCTTGTTGTAAAGAGCAGTCTCGAGTATTCAATCTTGAAGCATTTATAAAATCACCAAACTCGGCAAATATTCCGGTATTAAGGGCTGGCGATACTTTATATGTACCAGATAAGGGGCAAGATCTATTAAGTCAATTTAAAGATAATTTCTTAGATTTTATAACAATAATTGCTTTAGTGGTGAGTTTATGAAGTTAATTCCAGAGCAGTATCATGAGCTAGAAACGATTTGTAATACCCTCGTTGATAGTGATGCACGATGCGTTACATTTATTTCGCTGTATGGTGGCGAAGGTTCATCAACGGCGTGTAGCAGTGTTGCCCAGCGATTAGTTAGTCAACATAAGTCAGTATTGGTGATTGATCTTAACCCCATTAGTTCGTTTCGCTTAGATAAGCAGTTATCTAGCTTAACTAAGCTATGGCGATTTGATGATATTTCTTGCCAGTTAAGTGTATTACCTTATCAGGGGATAGATATTTTGAGCATACATAATTTAGAGTCCATTGATTCGGCTAAAAATAAACATGTACTCAATGAGGCTGTGATCCGTTTAAAACAAGAATATGATTATGTGTTACTTGATATGTCTCCTGCGTTAAAGCTCAATCGCAATAATATTCCGCTACACTCTTTAAGTTTATGTAGCGAACTGACTTTAGTAACAGTTGGTTTAGGTGTTAATGATGAAGAGTCTTTGTGTAACGGCGTTGCAGAGCTTAAACAAGCTGGCCATAGCAATATTAAATTATTAGTGAGCCAATATAGTTTTGCACCTTTGGGTGAACGAATGCTATTACTTTTACAAAGATATAGACCTCAATGGCCAAGAGTATGTACGTTTTTAACAAACAAAATCAACAGGCAAAAGTGGCTGTTTAAGCATTATTGAGGTCTTTATGGATATATTATTTGAACGACGCTTTGAATTGTTATGGCCAACGTTAACCGAGATACGCCAAGTGTTAAAACATGTGTTGGGTGCATTATCAGTAAAACGGGATGAAGCGGATGCTGCCGGTTTAGTTGCAACGGAGTACCTCACTAATTTGATTAGGCATAATCAGGGGGATGAGCACGTTATTATGTTGCGCATCAGCCAAACGAATACTGACACATATCATTTAACGTTTGTAGATGAATTGAAGCCTTATAATTTATTCAAAAAAAATGACTCATCTTGGACAATCGAATCGCATGAATTAGTTGAAGGTGGAATGGGGGTTGAGTTAATTCGTCATTACTTTGCAGATGCAACGTATGAAACAATAGCCTCTAAAAATTATTTTTCCTTTCCTTTGATTAACATAGATAAAAGGCCAAGTATTATTTATGTTGATGATGATGTTGTCCAGCTTGCATTAATGAGCGCCTATCTTCAAGACAAGTTTCAAGTGATCACCTGCGAAAATATTGAGGCGGGTTGGCAGGCTATTTTAACCTCTGATGCCAGTATTTTATTACTTGATCACCAACTAAAAAAAGGCACTTGTGAGCCATTATTAGAAAAACTAAATAAATCTAATCTCAAATCACAATTATCGGTAGTGATGTTAACCGGTGATGACAGCGAAGAAGTGATCAGTAAAATTAATCGCTTAGGAGTCGATGATTACTTAATTAAACCAGTGAAAAAAAATAAGCTTTTGCAAAGTATTGAAAGGGTAACGCACCGGTTCGCTTACTTATCGTATCAGAGCACATTTGGCTTAACACCATCAAAAGTGTTATTAGCTAATAATAAAACAGCGCATATTTTTGGTTCAATTGCGGTCGGTAACGGTGGTGACTTTTTTATGCCGATTAATGATGAAGGGACTGCTTTTATCCTCGGTGATATGATGGGGCACGGCTTGCAAGCACTTAAAGAAAGCTTTGCGATTAAAGGCTTTATCAGTGGCTTTTTAGCAACTGGATTGGCATATCAAGACATGCTGGTGGCGCTTAATAATGCGCTTTATAAGCAGCAACTATGCAAATCGAGTTTAGTTACACTGGTAATTTGTTTTTTAGAAAATAATAAATTGTATTGGCTTAATGCCGGACATCCACCGCCAGTTATTATTGATAAAGATGGAAAAATATCTCAATTAAAGGGAACCGGTCCATTGTTAGGCCTTTCTAATGATCATCAATACACCCTTTATGAAGCTGAATTAGAAAATATTGAACATATTTTACTTTATACGGATGGTTGGACCGATAATCGCTTTACTGACAAAGATGAAATGGCTGAGTTAAAAACAATAATCCCAACACAGAGCAACTCTGCTGAGGACTTTGCCCACTCATTATGGAAAAACTCGCAAGTGACACTCTCCAAAGAAATTGATGATGCATCACTAATAATAATTAATTGAATTTGATTTAATGAGGTAACTATAGTTAACTTAACATTCATAAGTTAATATTTTTTATCTAAATAATTCTTAGCGGGCTGCTAAAAGGAAAGGGATTATGCCACCAACAATACTCATTGTAGAAGACACCCAGTCGCTCGCTATGTTGTATCAATCTTATCTAGTTCCTACAGGTGTTAATACTCTGGTGGCAAATGATGGTGCAAGTGCTTTAGCGATTATTGATAAAATAAAGCCTGATCTAATCGTATTAGATGTCATGTTACCAGACATGAATGGTTTAGATATTTTAGCCAAGTTAGCTCCTGATAATTCTCCTCAGGTTGTTGTTTTAACTGGTCATGCGACAAAAGAAATGGCCATTCAAGCGATCAAGCTCGGTGCCAGTGACTTTTTAGAAAAGCCCGTTGAGGCAGAGCGCTTTCGTATTACAATAAACAATGCGCTAAAAATAAAAGACCTAAAACAAACCGTCACGAAATATAAAAATACCTACGAAAATGGTCGATATTTTGATTTGATTGGTAGTTCAAAGCAGATGCAATCTGTCTATCAAATAATTAGCTCGGCATCGGTAAGTAAAGCTACGGTGTTCATTACCGGTGAAAGTGGCACAGGAAAAGAGCTCTGTGCACGAGCGGTACATCAAGCATCGAATCGCGCTGATAAGCCTTTTGTTGCGTTAAATTGTGCTGCGATCCCTAAAGATTTAATTGAAAGTGAAATTTTTGGTCACTTAAAGGGCGCATTTACAGGAGCTATTGCGAATCGTCTCGGGGCTGCGGGTCAAGCTGATGGCGGTACCTTATTTTTAGATGAGCTATGCGAAATGGACGTCAACTTACAAAGTAAGCTGTTGCGTTTTATTCAAACCGGCACTTATCAGCAAGTAGGCAGTGAAAAAGTTGTTAAAGTTGATGTACGATTTGTGTGTGCAACCAACAGAGATCCACTTGTTGAGGTCGAAGCCGGACGGTTTCGAGAAGACTTATATTATAGATTGCATGTGATCCCTATTGAGTTGCCACCATTAAGGGAACGCAGTACAGACATTATTGAGATAGCAGAAGCTTTGTTTATCAAAATAGCTCGCGAAGAGCAACATCCGTACAAAGGCATTACAGAGGATGTAAAGCGCTTACTGGCTCAATATGATTGGCCTGGTAACGTGAGACAGTTAGAAAATGTGATCCGCAATATTTTAGTGCTCAATGCCCAAGAGTGGATTGATGTAAATATGTTGCCCAGCTTGCCACAAAGCTCTCAGAAAGAAATACCAAATTACAAGCCAAACGAAAGCTTTACTCATACTAAAATACAAGAATTTGAAGAGTTACCGCAAATTGAAAGTGATATAAAAGCACTTTGGTTAGCAGAAAAAGACTATATAGAACGTGTTATAAAAATATGTTCAACAAATATTCCCAAAGCAGCAGCATTACTTGAAGTTAGCCCTTCTACCCTTTATAGAAAAATTAAAAGCTGGGAAGAAAACTTATAAGCGTAAGCGTGATTTTGCGGTGTACGCATTTTGTAATAACAAAAATTGGTTTTTACCAGAAAACCTTTCTTTAAGCATGACGTAAGCGGCTTGTGCCATAGCGCTTTTTTGATCAGGAGACTGTATTAAAAGTGCGTTAATACAATTTTGACACTCTTGTGCGTCACCTGTTTTCATTAATAAGCCATTCGTATTATTTTTTATGATACTTGGGATGGCGCCAACAGGACTGCTAATTACGATTTTATGGTGCGCCATGCTCTCAAGTAATGTCATGGGTAAACCTTCCTCTCTTGAGCAGATAAGCAACACATCGATTTGATGCCAAATATCGTCGCGATTGGTTAAACCATGATAGTGTAAGTTTTCCAGTTGCGGGATGGTATTGCGCATCGGACCGTCGCCAAAAAGGTGAAACATCACATTGTTACTGTTTTGCATACTTTCGGCTAAGGTATAAAAAATATCAGGAGCTTTTTCATACGATAACCGGCCAACAAATCCAATTCTAAGAGGGGATGAGGAAAAGTTAACCGTAGGTGGTTCTTTGATATCAATAAAGTTTTCTAGTAATGTGGCATTCTTAATTGTTTTGCTGATTTGCTCTGAGACTGCAAAGTTGGTTGATAAACATGAAAGCCACAGGTCTAGTTTGTTATATAGCCACATTTTACCTGTCCCAGCATCACCTGCGTGGTAAGTGCTTATACAATGTTTATGAGTAAGTTTACAGGCTAAACGGCCTAAAATACCCGCTTTATAACCATGGGTATGAATAACTGTATTGTCATCGTAGCGGCGCAATTGCTTAATTAAACTCGAAGGTGTGCCTTGCAGAAAATCATAGCGTATGCTTTGCTTATCAAGTAACGTATAAAAATCATTATTGCCATGATTTTTATAAAATAAAACAGAGCAAGAAACGTTATTTTTACTGAGTAGTTTGTGTAGTTCCACGATGTGGGTTTCAATACCACCGATCATGGAAGAGTCAACAAACAAAATAATCTGGCAATTCATAACGAACCTCAAAAGAAAAATATGATAGATATATCTGTAATAGAACAGCTAAAATATGATGTTGGCGACAGCATGGCTATTGAGTTACTCAAAGTGTTTGTTGACGAGTCTAAAAAATTAGTAGAACAAATGCTTAACTCAACCAACACTAATGATATAGAGCTTCATGCACATAGCTTAAAAAGCAGTAGCTATAGCTTTGGTGCAATACATCTAGCACAAACATGTCAGCTGATTGAGCAAAAAGTTAAGACCAATGGCTTAAACCCAGAGGTTAGGACTTTGTTAAAATTAGCTGACTCGCAAAGTAAAAAAACTTTTCAACAAATTAATCAATTAGTTAATAACGCTTAAGCGTGTTTTTCTGCATTAAAAGAGCTTTTTAATAATTCTGAAAATACATTATTTAACTCATCGATATTATGTAAATGTTTACCCGTTTTATTGCATTTATTCCCGTGTTGCAAAATTTCCATAATCGCTGGAGGAGAAATACTTAAATCGTATATTTTAGCGCCGAGCTTTTTTTGTAACCAATCAATACCTGCACTATGAGTGTATTGCATTACACTGTTCTCTTGCGCTGTATTTTCAATAAATACACGACACGCAGAGGTTTTTTGAATAGCGAGTGCAATATCGTCGATTAAAAAAGCGGGCATAATACTGGTTATGATACTGCCAGGGCCAATAATCACTAAGTCAGCATTTAAAATAGCTTCAACAGCGCCTGGTGATGCAGGTACTTTTTTAGATAAATATACTTTCTCAGGTAGTAAATTTAAGGCATCTATCGCACACTCACCAAACACTTTTTCACCGTTATCAAGCTCAGCGACTAAGTCTGTTGGTATATCAGACATGGGTAAAACGGTTTCACAATTACCAAGTAGTTTATTAAAGCATGCAATAGCCTGAGTAGGAGAGGCCATAACTTGAGTCAAACCTAAAAGAGTTAAATTACCTAAGCTGTGACCTTCAATATCGCCGCTCGTAAATCTGTGTTCATACACAGAATGAGCAATTGAACCTTCACCCGCTAGTTGAACACAGCAACGGCGAATATCACCAAGGGCGATGCAATTTTGTGCTTCTCTAATCCTACCCGTCCTGCCGCCATTATCGGTGGTTGCAACGATTGCTGTTAAGTTATTACACAAAGGTTTTATTGCGCTTAAAACTTGTGCCAATCCGTGCCCACCGCCTATGCAAACTATTTTCATCGTTTTGCCTTGGTGTTTGTTATTTACATTAATTAAGCAGAAATCATTCCACTCTAGCAAAAAAAATAACTCAATGATTTATATTGAATTTTGTTCTATATTAAATAGTCATGTCATCGGCTTAAGTTTTTTTGCAAAACGCGATGCATTTTAAGTGGGGAAACCGGTATGCAAAATAGTGATTTAATTACTGTTAGTGAATTACAAAGTCAGTTAGAGTCATTATCTCAATGTAATGATGAAATTGATATTTTAGCGACTATCTCCGCTTTTTTGCAGCCGTTGCTTCATTATCAAGATTGTATAATCCTACAAAAAATTGATAAGCATTATCAAACTATAGGCACTAGCAATATTGATTTTTATGATCAGAAATGGCCGCATTGCAGATTGTTTTTACAGGTATTAAAAAATAGCTATGCATTTTGTAACAATCCGTCAGAAGATCTCGAATTTAATTTTTTAGAGGGCAATGCCAAAACTGCACTTAAAGCGTCTTTATTGATAAGTGTTAGCACCTCCAATGAGCAAGGCATATTTATTTTTACTAATGTAGACATAAATGGGGTCAGTGACGTTGTAGGTTCAGATCTTATAAAGCTGTTTTTTCAACAGGCGTTCTATGCTTTTTTGAACTTAATGAAGTTACACGCTCAAACTCACCAATCTATTTTACTGCTTGATAAATTTTCTCAACTCTCTAGTTTATTTAAAGAGCTTGCTAGTGAGTGGTTTTGGCGCACAGATCTTAATATGACGTTTATTAGCGTTAATAATATTGAAAGCGAAAATAACACTTACGCTCAACTTTTTATTAATAAAAAAATTGATAATTTACTCACTATTAATGAGCGAAAAAACACACTGAAATGGCAGCAATTCTCAGCTTTACTTGCAGAGTATGACGATTTTAGTGGTTTTGAATTTGAAGTTTATGCAGTTAAGCCCCTTTGGGTATCTCTTAATGGCAAATCGCAGTTTGACGATCAGGGAAATTTTATTGGTTATTTAGGGATTGCCAAAGATATTACTTTTTCAAAAGAGCGAGAGGCCGCACTTGAAAGTGAAAAATTAAAAGCTGAAGAGGCCAGTCAAACCAAGTCAAAGTTTTTAACGATCATGTCACACGAGATCCGTACTCCAATGAATGCGATTATGGGGATGATAGAGTTATTACTGGATACTGAGCTCACTAAAGAACAACGACAGTGGCTGGACTATGCTAATTCAAGCGCTGATATTCTATATGGCCTAATCACTGATGTGCTTGATTTTTCAAAAATCGAATCAGGAACAATTTTATTGGTTAACAAACCTCTTAATGTAAAATTATTAATAGAAAATATAGTAGGGCAGTTACACATAATAGAAGACAGTGACGATATTATCTTCTCAGTATCAATAAGTGACGACATACCTACCTTAATAATGGGAGATGAGTTTAGATTAGGGCAAATACTCTTTAATATTATTGGAAATGCATTCAAATTTACGCGCTCTGGACGTATTTTACTATGCGTAAGTATTGTTGATGGAAAGCTTAACTTTACTGTCCAAGACTCTGGTGTTGGTATCGCAAAAAAAGATTTGGTTTTTATATTTCAGCCTTTCAGGCAAGTTAACGATGGCATTAACAGAAAGAATGAAGGAGTTGGTCTTGGGTTAAGTATTTCAAAAAACCTAATTGAGTTAATGGGGGGCTCAATTACTGTTGATACGCAACTTGGGCTTGGCAGTACTTTTACTATTTTAATTCCATTTGCAGAAGCACCTATTAGTGAAATGAAGCCTGAACTATCTGCAGAGCATCCTGTTTTATCGATCCTCGTTGCTGAAGACAACAAAACCAATCAGGTATTAATTAAAGCGTTCTTACAAAAATTAAATCATAAAGTGACAATAGCTAATGATGGCGCCGAAGCGATTGAATTTATGAAGCTCAAAAAGTTTGATTTAATTTTAATGGATATTATGATGCCAACGATGGATGGGTTAACTGCTACACAATACATACGTAATGAATTATTAAGCGATATTCCTATTTACGCACTCACCGCCAATGCCGCAACCGACGATAAAGCATCGTGCTTTAAAGTCGGCATAAATAAAGTACTGACCAAACCAATTAAGTTTGAGACTCTAAAAGCATCTTTAAACTCGCTGTAGTGCGCATAAATAACAACAGATTAAAAAAGGCCGTAATGAGTTTAAATTACGGCCTTTTTTAATTTTGTTATTCTATATTCTGGATCTGCTCTCTCATTTGCTCAATCAACACTTTAAGCTCAACCGCTGCATTGGTAATATCACTATTGATTGATTTAGAGGCGAGGGTGTTCGCTTCGCGGTTAAACTCTTGCATCATGAAATCTAAACGACGACCACAAGCGCCACCTTTTTTAAGGATTTTTTTAGTTTCTTTGACATGAGATTTTAAACGGTCTAGTTCTTCAGCTACGTCTTGTTTTTGTGCAAGGTAGATGAGCTCTTGCTCAAGGCGAGCTTCGTCAATATTTGCAGTTAAATCTTCTAATTTTTGTGCTAATTTTTCACGCTGCCATTTGGCAATTTCTGGCATGTGAGTTTCAACTATCGCTACTTGCTCTAAAATAGCATCAAGACGAGTGGCTATCATTTCTTCAAGATTAGCGCCTTCATCGCCACGTGCAGATTTAAAATCTTCAATCACTTGATCAAAACCAGCAATGAGTGCGGTGTTAACGCTATCCATATCTAGTTCTTCAGCTTCCATAACACCAGGCCAACGTAAGATGTCGACAGGATTAATATCGCCATTACTTTGTTGTTGCACCCATTTGGCGCTATTGATCAGTTGTGCAGCCAACGCCTCATTAATTGAAAGCTCACCAACATGGGCTGGGTTTGCCACAAACTTTAAGAACACTTCAACCTTGCCGCGTTGTAAATGTTTACGTAGGCGCTCACGGATCACCGGCTCCATGCCACGAAATTGCTCAGGTGCGCGAATAAAGGTTTCAAGGTAGCGTTGGTTAACTGAACGAACTTCCCACGTGCCAGTGCCCCAATCGCCTTTTATTTCGCGACGCGCGTAAGCAGTCATACTGTGGATCATGGATGGTTTCCTAGTTTTATTAAACAATATTAAAAGTGATTATACCGTAACACTGGTTAAGCTCTAGCGGAAATTTTTGTTGCTGCGAATTTTACAATTTGCTTTTGTTTAAATCAGCATGGCATCTACAGCTATATATACATATAATGTGGGAAATTCTGAATTAAGGGGATCGTGAATGCGTCCAAGCGAAAGAACACCTAACCAAATTAGACCGGTTACATTTACACGTAATTACACTTTGCATGCTGAAGGCTCTGTGTTGGTTGAGTTTGGTAACACAAAAGTACTTTGTACAGCCACTGTTGAATCAGGTGTACCGCGTTTTATGAAAGGCCAAGGTAAAGGCTGGATCACAGCTGAGTACGGTATGTTACCGCGCTCTACCCATACCCGAAATGGCCGTGAAGCGGCGCGTGGCAAGCAAAGCGGTCGTACTATGGAAATTCAACGTTTAATTGCACGCGCACTTCGTGCCGCAGTTGATTTAAAAGCGTTAGGCGAAAATACCATTACTATTGATTGTGATGTTATTCAAGCTGATGGCGGAACTCGTACTGCATCAATCAGTGGTGCTTGTGTTGCTCTAGTCGATGCGTTAACACATATGCGTAGCAAGGGTATGATCAATTCAAATCCTCTTAAATTTATGATTGCAGCTATTTCGGTAGGTATTTATAAAGGCCAAGCTATTAGCGATTTAGAATATTTAGAAGATTCTGACGCTGAAACAGATATGAACGTAATTTTGACCGAAACAGGTAAAATTATTGAAGTGCAGGGTACAGCCGAGGGCGAACCTTTCTCGTTTGATGAGCTTGATGAATTACTCACTCTTGCGAAGCATTCAATCCGCGAAATCATTGACGTTCAGAAGCAAGCATTAGCTTAATAAGTAATAGGTTTATAGTAATGAAAGATTATCAAATAGAGTTTATTGAATTCGCCTTAGAAAAACAGGTGTTAAAGTTTGGTGAGTTTACTTTAAAGTCTGGCCGTACTAGCCCTTACTTTTTTAATGCGGGTTTGTTTAATACAGGTCGTGACCTTGCACGTCTTGGTCGTTTTTATGCTGCCGCCCTTGAAGATGCAGGCATTGAATATGATGTTTTATTCGGTCCTGCTTATAAAGGTATTCCAATTGCAACAACTACCGCAGTAGCACTTGCAGATCATCACAATAAAGATGTGCCTTATTGCTTTAACCGTAAAGAGAAGAAAGCACACGGTGAAGGCGGCACATTAGTAGGCTCTGAGCTAAAAGGCAAAATCATGTTAGTAGATGACGTGATCACTGCTGGCACAGCTATTCGTGAGTCTATGGAAATCATTGCAGAAAATGGTGCGGATCTAAGTGGTGTACTAATAGCTCTTGATCGTCAAGAAAAAGGTAAAGCTGAGCTTTCTGCAATTCAAGAAGTAGAACGTGACTTTGCTACTAAAGTTGTTTCGATAGTAAAACTGGCCGATCTTATTAGTTATCTTGAAAGCAAAGGTACTATGAATGAGCACCTAGCATCTGTAAAAGCCTACCGAGAGCAATACGGTATTGCTTAACCTAAATTGTTTATTGAATTTAGCAAAAAAAGCCCGGTGAATTTCACTGGGCTTTTTTATGTTATGTCGCGTGATTGAGTTATTAAAACGTAAATTAAGTATAGATTTTGTGGTGTTTGGTATGAATCATAACCGAACAGCACTTTATTTCAAGTTTTCTTTAAAAAACGCTTGCGTAAAATTCGCCGCGCCCTATAATGCGACCCCACTGAGACGGCAGACAGCAACGCTTAGCGAGGCAAGAGTTAATCAGTTAGTCGAGTAAAACTTGAGTTTAGATTATTAAGAAAGTTTAAAATTAAGTGTTGACAAAAAAATAGGAAAGCGTAATATGCGCAGCCCTAGCGAGATAAAGTTTAACTTTAACCGCAACGTTCTTTAACAATATAAAGCAATCATCTGTGTGGGCACTCGTACAG